>CAZAYQ010000019.1:0-19942 GCA_964489345.1 uncultured Clostridia bacterium
GCTGCTGTGTTGAAAATGCTGGCATGGCTCAGAGGTAGAGCAGCTGATTCGTAATCAGCCGACCGAGAGTTCGAATCTCTCTGCCAGCTTTAATATAAACCTTACAATTGCTTAATTGCGGGGTTTTTGCTTTTTATGAAATCCTTGTATATTTTCATTTTGGGGACTATTTGGGGTATAGGGCCGTATGATTCGGCAATTTGACCGTCAGCACTGTTTTTCAATCCAAAATACGATATTGATTTTTCGAAATCCTTTTTGGTCAGCTTAAAATATAAGAAGCTTGAATATTTTCATTTAACAATGTATAATAATATGAAATTTAGAATTATATAAACACAAAGATGCCAAAAGAAAGGGGGAAAACAGGATTAAGCTGATAAACAAAACACTTTTATTATTATCCATAATAATTATTATTTCTGTATGTTTTTCTACTGATTCAGAGGCAGCGAGAACTAGTATAAAGGTTGCTGTAAACTATAACTTCCCCCCATTTCAGTATCTAAATGATGATAGGGAAATCGTTGGCCTACACATAGACATAATGAATGAAATTGCACTTAACGAAGATTTGATTATTGAATATATGGTATTTAGTGAAACAAATAAGTCAGTTGAAGCACTTGAAAACGGCTTAGTTGATGTTGTTTTAGGAATAGTCTCCAGAAGCTACATTGATTCTGTAAATGCCCAATTGCGAAAAACAAATGATATATCATCTGCAACATTGTGTTTGCTGGTTGGAAATGAAGATATATCAAGGGTGCTTTATCCGGAACAGGATATAAGAAGACACTCAGCAGCTTTTGAAATAGGCACCATCAGTTTTTCCCAACTAAATTCAGGAAATAATACCTTAGTAGGGAATCAAGTGCAGCTATATGAAGCACTTACTCAAAAAAGTGTTGACGCTGTCATAGGAGTAAAAGAAAGCATGCTGTATTTGCTTGAAAAAAATGCTGCTAATGACTCTTATACCATAGCACACAACTATATTTCAACTGTAGATTATTCTATGCTGACCCGTCGAAATGACAGGGTGCTTCATAATACAATTAATCGAGGGATTGGCAGACTTCGCTCGAGCAGAACCTATGAACAACTGCTCGATAAATGGATTACTGATATTGAACTTGAAGCCGCACTTGAAATGAAGACAAGGCTGCTTTCATATATCGGCATATTTGTTGGTACAGCACTAGTTATAATAAGTATTATAGGCTATTTGAATCGTAAATTAAAGAAAACTGTTGACGAGAAGACAAAAGAGATAAGTAAAAGGATTCAACAGCTTGAAAATGAAAGCGTCCTCCGGGAAAGACTGATTGAGTTTTTACCTGTTGGAATAATTATGCTGAAGGATGACGGCTCTGTATTGACTATGAATTCCATAATGCGTTCATTGGCGGATATTCAAGAAAATATGTCAGAAAGAGGAATCTGGAATATAAATGAATTAAAGACTGTAAATGAGATCTATAAACAGATAAACTGCAATAAAACAGGAGTAATGGATAGACCGGTAACCATAAAATTAAGCAGGGATGAAGACAGCCGTGTATTCCGCTGTCAATGTCAAAGCATAGATAATGAAAATGACAAGGTTATGATGGTTGAAGATATTACAAGAGAAGAAGAAGAAAAACAGGAAATTTATGAATTGAGGAAAAGCAAAGCACTTAACCGTATAATAGCCGGAATGGCACATGAAATTAAAAATCCCCTTATGTCTATAAATACATTTGCATCTCTTATCAAAAAACAGGGCAAGCAGGATGATTTCCATGCATTATTTGCCCAACATGTACCAAATGATGTTGAAAGAATAAATCGTTTAATTAATTTGTTGATAAATTATTCCCGGCCCATAAGGAGTAAGAAAGAACGTGTATCAGTAAGCGAATTAATTAATGACTCCATATACTTTGCTCAAATTTCAACAAAGAATATTGAACAAATAAGATTTCAAACCAGCAATGTGATACAAGCACATATTTATGTGAATAGAGACCAGATTAAACAATCTTTAATAAACCTTTTAATGAACAGTATTCAGTCAGTTGAAGATAAATTGTCAGATAATGGGGGTAAATTTTCTGATGGATTGGTTATCGGCATATCAAGCTATAGACGCAATAAACAAATATGTATAGCGGTCTATGATGAAGGCTGGGGTATGACTGAAGGGGAAATAGAGAAATGTATTGAACCATTCTTCACTACAAAAGCAAAAGGTTTAGGGATGGGGTTAGCACTAACAAAACAATTTGTAAATGAAAATTCCGGCAAGCTGGAAATTGAAAGCTGTAAAAATGAATTTACATACATTCGAATGATATTTGAGGAGGATATAGAATGACACCACATATTATGATTATTGATGATGAACCAGGTATATGTGCTTCATTGAAGTTAGCCTTAAAGGAAGATTATAATGTCACAACATTTAACAGCTCCCCGCCGGCATTAAATCTGATAGAAAAGAAAAATTTTAATGTTATCTTGTTAGATTTAAAAATAGGTGCAGAAAACGGACTTTATATTCTAAAAAGCATAAAAGAAATCGACCCCAATGTTGTAGTTATAATAATGACAGCATACGGTAGTATCGGTACATCGGTTGAAGCAATGAAAAATGGAGCATTTAATTATCTTACCAAGCCCTTGGACATTGATGAATTAATGGTTCATTTAAAACAAGCAGTTGAGTTCTATAAATTAAATGAGCAGGTTAAATTCTTATCTGAAGAACTTCGAAGCAGCAGATACAATGATGAAATCATAGGTGACAGCGAGCCCATGCAGCATGTTTATATGCTTATAGATAAATTAAAAGATATTGATACCAATGTTTTGATAACAGGTGAAAGCGGAACCGGAAAAGAGCTTGTTGCTAAAGCAATACACGAATCGGGAAAACGGAGAAATGAACGTTATGTAGTTGTAAACTGTGCTGCCATACCTGAAAATCTTCTTGAATTGGAACTATTTGGATGCAAAAAAGGAGCTTTTACAGATGCTGTAGATCGCAAAGGTAAATTTGAGTTAGCGGATAAAGGAACAATGTTTCTTGATGAAATCGGGGATATGCCCTTAGGCTTACAAAGCAAGGTGCTTCGTGTTCTACAGAATAAAGAGTTTACACCATTGGGGAGCACCATAGTACATCATACAGATGTCCGCATTATTACAGCAACCAACAGAAATCTCAAAAACTTGATTGAAACAGACCATTTTAGACAGGATTTGTATTTCAGAATCAATGTAATGGAAATTAAAATGCCTGCCCTTCGTGACCGTAAAAGTGATATACCAGCCCTTTGCGGCCATTTTATAAATTTGTTATCTAAAAATCTTAACAAACCGATAAAAGGGCTTACAGAAGAAGCCACAGGGATGATTTTAAATTATGACTATCCGGGCAATGTGCGTCAGCTTGAAAACATACTTGAATATGCAGCTATTATTAATTCTTCAGGTATGATTGATGCAAGTGATTTGCCGGATGAAATTCGTTTCCGAAGCAGTATAAAAAATAATGATATTTCTATCGAAAAAATAATCGACAAATATTTGTCAGATACAAAACTTAAAGAAATTGAAAAAAGAGCTGTTAAAGCTACTTTTGATAAAAACGACGGGCGGCGTGATTTAACTGCTGCAGATTTAGGTATAAGCAAGAGGGGGCTTTTGAATAAAGTTAAAGAATATGGAATTAATTAGTGAATTCTTTAAAAGAAGTAGTGGCAATATTTTCCCAGGGGACGCAATTTTTGCGTCCTTAGTCTTATGTAAATGTGTATTTCAGTTGAAAACATGCGTTTTTATTAATGGCACAGTATTTGCATAATAATAAAACAAATAGGGTTAAAACCCGGATATTAGGAGGGAATCATGAAAAACGTTTACATGAAAATTTTGCTTTGTTTGTTATTGTTGACTCTTGTATTTACAGGATGCTCCAATGAACCGGCTGCTGCTCCTGCAGAGCCCGGGCCAAGTACTGAAACACCGTCAGAAGAACAGCCTCCAGTTGAAACCCAGTACAAGAAAGAGATTATCATAGCCATTGCAGATGAGTTTACTACCATTGACCCTATGGAAACCACTGCTGAATCAAACCAAATTGTCCAGGATTGTACTCATGACTTGCTGACAGATACGAATCTGGCAACAATGAAAAATGAAGGTGAATTAGTTGAATCTTGGGAAATGATAGCCCCTGATCATTGGAAGTTTAAACTTAAAGAAAACGTAACATTCCATGATGGCACAATTTTGGATGTAGATGATGTAATGTTTACATTTGAAAGGGCTAAGGATAAATCCACAACATCTGCATATATTGCAAAAATTAAAGAATTTATAAAGGTTGATGACCTTAATTTTGAAGTATTGTTACATAGTGGCGATGTTGATTTTAACTATGTATTTGCAGCCAATTCACTTGCAATTTTGTCTAAGGAAGCTTTTGAAACTATGCCGGAAGAAGAAGCAGTAAAGATAGGAACAGGTCCCTGGATGTTTGAAGAATTTCAGTCAGCGGATTACGTTTCCTTAGTTAGATTTGAAGGATCAACATTGTATCCTGTTCCTAACACTGAACGATTAGTGTTCCGTATGATACCTGAGGCATCATCCAGAATGATAGCACTTGAAAATGGAGAAGTTGATGCTATTATGTCACCAAGTGCAACTGATTACAATCGTCTTGCGGAAAGCAGCAACCTTAAGCTTGTTACTGAAACCGGAAGGGGACAGCATTTCTTAGGGTTTAATCAAGCTAACAAGGATTCAATTGTTTCTAATCCTGACTTCAGGAAAGCAGTAGCATATGCAGTTAATAAAGAAGAAATGGTTATTGCAGCATGGGATGGATATGCACAGGTATCCACAAGCATTATGAGCCGTGACATGGAGTATTATGTTGACATTGAAGGTATTCCGTATGATCCTGATAAAGCTAAGTCTATGTTTGAAGAAATAGGAACGGAAGGTCTTGAAATTGATTTAATAACTTCAGATGCTGCTCATCGTGTAAAAATGGCTGAGAATTTCCAAGCCCAGATGGTCAAGTACGGCATTACTGTCAATGTTGAATTTATGCAACAGGCAGCATTGATTGAACGTATGCAGACGGATCCGAACGTTGAAATGTTTGTTCTTTCATGGACGCCGGGTATGAATGCAGATTATATGTTCAGGAATCCTATCCATTCACAGGGTGGCCGAAGTTTCTATTCTAATATTAATAATCCTGAATTAGATGCACTGATAGATGCTGCAGCAGGGGAAACAAATGAGGTAAAAAGGGCAGAAATGTATGAGGAATTGCAGGTTTGGCTGACTACTGAAATTATCAACTGGATACCTGTAGCACAGGCAACTCTTACAATGGGAGCAGATAAAGATGTTACCGGTTTGCTTCTGCATCCTGGCCTTGTGCATCAATTCAAAACAGCTGAAAAAGTACTTCAATAGAAAAACCACTAAATTTAGTCCATCAAGTATTAACAATGTCATTCCTCTGATTTTTAAATAAGGAGTCAGGGGAATGTATTGTTAAATAATAAGGAGGCCATTATTATGATTCGCTACATTTTAAAGCGTGCTTTGATGATGATACCTATTATCATAGCTGTTTCTTTTGTTGTATATTTTTTAATGGATTTAGCTCCCGGAGACATAGTTTCAATGATGGCGCCTCAAGATGCAACAGAAGTTGAAATTGAGATGATGCGCGAGGAAATGGGTTTAAGCGGCACCTTACCGGAGCGGTATTTTCGTTATATGCGGAATTTGCTGAAGGGGGATTTAGGGATGTCCTTATCAATGAAACGTCCGGTTATGGAAATATTTATGGAACGTTTTCCTGCGACTTTCAAGTTGGCCGTGGGCAGCATCATTGTTGCAATGATAATTTCGGTTCCTTTGGGCATAGCTGCAGCTACACATCATAGAACATGGCTTGACGGTACAAGTATGATAGCAGCAATGATAGGAGTTTCAATGCCTTCATTTTGGCTGGGTCTCTTATTAATACTCTTACTTTCTCTTAAATTAGGCTGGCTGCCATCCGGCGGAAGCTCCGGGTTTACATCAATAATACTTCCTGCAGTAACCTTAGGTGCAGCTCAGGCAGGAAATTTAACCAGGATAACGCGTTCATCAATGTTAGAAGTTATTCGTCAGGATTATTTGCGTACGGCAAGGGCAAAAGGCGTCAGTGAGCGGGATGTGATTAACAAACATGCACTTAAGAATGCCTTAATACCTATCATTACAATTCTTGGTTCAACATTCGGAAATGCCCTTGGCGGTGCTGTTGTTATAGAAACTGTCTTCGCATGGCCTGGAGTAGCCCGTTTAACAGTAACGGCAATAAATACCCGTGATATGAACTTGGCAACAGGATGCATTATCATGTTTACAATATTTCTTACTTTTACCCTGCTTCTTGTTGATATTGCATATGCTTATGTTGACCCGCGCATCAAAGCGCAATATTCAATGTGAGGTGATTTAATTGATAACCGAAAAGAAATATTCCAGCCAGGAGCTTCAAGCCTATAAAAAAAGAAGTATGGTTAAAGAAATATGGCGAAACTATAAAAAAAGTCCCAGTGCAATGCTTGGGCTTATGGTTCTAATTGTTATTGTTACGGTGACAGTTATAGCACAAATAGCATATGATTATAAATTAGATATTGTACAGCAGGATATTCTTAATCGTCTGCAAAAACCCTCGTTGGAAAACATATTTGGAACAGACCAGTACGGTCGGGATATATTTTCACGCATTCTTTACGGTGCAAAATATTCATTGTCTGTTGGTATTGCCTCAACTGCAATTTCATGTATATTCGGCTCCACCCTCGGTTTAATTGCCGGTTATTATGGAGGATTGATAGAAAATATTATATTGCGTACATGTGAGGTGTTTGTCGGAATACCGTCTGTTTTACTCGGTATTGCAATAATGGCTGCATTCGGGCAAAGTATAGTTGTATTAATGCTTGCCATAGGGCTGGTGTATCTTCCCATGTTTGCACGTACAGCCAGGGCTGCAGTTTTACCTGTGAGAGAACAGGAATACATTGAAGCTGCAAAAGTATCAGGGGTAAGTGACTTAGGTATTATATTCAATCATGTTTTGCCTAACTCTTTGTCGCCCATAATTGTACAGGTAACTATGGGAGTGGCAAACGGAATTTTGACAGCTTCTCAGTTAAGCTTCTTGGGATTGGGGGTGCCGGTTCCTGCACCTGAATGGGGTGCAATGCTGTCAAGCGGCCGGGAATTTATACGTGACTACAGTTACTTAACCTTTTTTCCAGGGTTAGCTATTATGACAACAGTTCTTTCTTTTAATTTGATGGGTGACGGTCTGCGAGATGCATTAGACCCGAAACTGAAACAGTAGGCGGTATAATATGAATGAAAAAGATTTAGTCCTTGATTTGAAAAATCTTGTAGTGCGCTACGAGACAGAAGATGGCATAGTAAAAGCCGTTAATGGCTTAAATCTGCAAATTGAACGTGGCAAGGCAATCGGTCTTGTAGGTGAAACAGGAGCAGGCAAAACTACTACTGCCTTATCACTGCTAAGATTGATACCTAAACCGCCGGGTGTTGAGAAATGTGACTTTATGGAGCTTGATGGGATTGATATGATGAACTTATCCGTTAAGGAACTTGAAAAAGTACGCGGTAAGGATATAGCTATGATATTCCAAGATCCCATGACAGCTCTCAACCCGGTTTTTACAGTAGGAGACCAGATAGCTGAAAGTATACATCTTCATGAAGATGTTACATATGTAGAGGCACAGAAACTTGCATTAGATATGTTAGAGCTTGTAGGAATCCAGGGAGAGCGCGCAGGGGAATATCCTCATCAGTTTTCCGGAGGAATGAAACAACGTGTTGTTATTGCAATTTCTCTTGCCTGTCATCCAAAACTTTTAATTGCTGATGAGCCTACAACCGCATTAGATGTAACAATTCAGGCACAGGTGCTGGATTTAATGAAGGATTTACGTAAAAAGTACAATACCTCTTTGATAATGATTACACATGATTTAGGTATCGTAGCTGAAATTTGTGATGAAGTTGCAGTTATGTACTCAGGTAATATAGTAGAAAAAGGCACCTTAGAGGATGTATTTAACAGAACAAAACATCCATATACTGAAGGTTTGTTTAATTCACTGCCAAATATTTATGATAGAAAAGCAATGCTTACACCAATCAAAGGTCTTATGCCTGATCCTACGGAGCTGCCGGAAGGATGCCCCTTTAAACCCCGCTGCCCCTATGAAGATGAATCTTGTGCATATGAGCAGACAGATATTCCAATTTCTAAAACCCATTATGTTAGATGCAGTGCATATAAGAGATCGGGATTCCATATCAACAGGAAGGAGAAATAATATGTCAGATGTTATTTTAGATGTAAAAGACCTGAAAAAATATTTTAAAACTAAACGTGGAATGCTGCATGCTGTTGATGGGATAAATTTTTCGGTTGAAAGAGGTAAAACATTAGGTTTGGTCGGTGAATCAGGCTGCGGTAAATCAACAGTGGGACGTACCCTTTTACGTTTGATTGAGCCAACAGCCGGGTCCATTATATTTGAGGGAAAAGATATTAATAAATTAAACAGAAAAGAACTGCGTAATGTACGAAAAGATATGCAGTTGATCTTTCAGGATCCTTATTCATCTCTTGATCCCCGAAAAACTGTCAGTCAAATAATAAGCGAACCAATTATTGCAAGTAAAATACTAAAATCAACAACAAAAATTGACGAAAGAGTAGCAGAATTAATGTCAACGGTAGGACTTGCTGCCCGTTTATTCAACACATTCCCTCATGAGCTTGACGGCGGCCGCCGTCAACGAATAGGCATAGCTCGTGCTTTAGCAATGGAACCTAAGTTCATAGTTTGTGATGAACCCGTTTCTGCATTGGATGTATCTATACAAGCACAAATTTTAAATTTGTTAAAGGAATTACAGATCGAGTTTAATCTTTCATATATTTTTATTACGCATGATCTTTCTGTTGTCAATCACTTTTCTGATGAAATAGCTGTTATGTACTTGGGTAAAATTGTTGAAAAAGCACCGGCAGAGCAATTGTTTGACAAGCCGCTTCATCCTTATACTCAAGCATTGTTGTCTGCAATTCCAATATCCGAGCTAGGAATTAAGAGAGAAAGAATACTGCTTAAGGGTGAGATATCATCTCCCATCAATCCTTCTGATGAATGCAGATTTAAGAAAAGATGCGTATACGCTTATGACAAATGTGAGAAAAATCCTGAATTAGTTGAAATATTATCAAATCATTTTGTTTCTTGTCATTTGACAAATGAGAAGGAGAAACTCACTATATAGTTATAGAATTTTTAAACTATGAAAATTAAATATGGAGGAATTATAATGATATTTGGAGTGTTAAAAGACATAAAGGAAGGTGAATACCGGGTTATATGTACGCCTATGGAAGTGTCTTCAATCGTTGCTTCAGGACATACTGTATTAGCCCAGAAGGATTGCGGTAAAGCAGCAGGCTTTTCAAACGAATCATACGAAAAAGCAGGGGCAGAAATTGTGGAAACTGCCAAAGAAATGTATGCTCGTTGCGACATGGTTGCTAAGGTAAAAGAATTTGAAGAAAGTGAATATGATTTGATTAGAGAAAATCAAATTATTTTAGGCTGCATACATCCTGCAGGCCACCCTGAAGAAGTAGATGCAATTTTAAAAAGCAAATGTATTGCATTTACTGCTGAAGACTGCCATCGTTACGGTTCGCCCAACTGCGAGGCAGCAGGAAAACAAGGGGCTTTGTTTGGCCTTGAATCCATGCTCACAATAAACGGCGGCAAGGGTAAGTATGTGGGCGGATTTGCCGGTGCGCCCGGGATGAATGTTTTGATTTTAGGCGGAGGTATGGTAGGGCAAGGGGCATTATCAGTACTTTATGCTCTTGGTGCAAATGTGACGGTAATGGACATCAATATTGGTGTTTTAAGAATGCTAAGTGATAAATATAAGAATAAAATTAACACAATGTTCTGCAGCAAAGAAACAATTACTTCAGTACTGGCACAGACAGATATGGTAATAAATGCAGTTAAATGGCCGAAACAGCGAAAGGATTTTTTAATAGACAAAGAAATGCTTAAACTTATGGAGCCGGGCTCTGTGCTTGTGGATATAAGCAATGATGATCCGGGAGCCATAGAATCATCACATGAAACACATCACGATGCTCCCCGTTATGCAGTTAACGGAGTAGTGCATTATTGTGTAAGCAATATACCTGGAGCGGTGGCCCACTCTACCTCTGTTTCCTATGCTGCGGAGATGCTTCCGGCTATTATGAGCATTATGAACGATGGAATTGAAGAAGCCTGTGTAAAGGATGGTTTTATCAGAAGGAGCCTTACTGCATACAAAGGGTTCCTCACCCATGAAGAAACAAGCGGGATACAAAACAAACCATGGATCAGGCCTGAGGATATTTTAGGAATTGCAGACAGAAAACTTGACTTTGCACCGCCTGCCACTACAACCAAATCTACAATTTTTATAAAAATAGCGCATCCGGAGGATTAATAAATGATTAAAAACAAGAGATATCCTGCTATAGAAGTGAATCTATCACATGTGCAAAACAATGCTCGCCTTATGACTGATTATTGTGCAAAACAGGGTGTCTCTGTTGCCGGCGTAATAAAGTTTTCTGACGGTAACATAAGTATTGCCGATGCTTATCATCAAGGAGGATGTGCTCAAATTGCATCTTCAAGAGTAATTCATCTTAAAAGAATAAAAAACGAAATACCGGATGCAGTTACCATGCTTATTAGGTTGCCAATGCTTTCTGAGGTAAGCGATGTTATAAAATTTTGCGACATAAGTCTTAATTCTGAACGTGATACCTTGACAGCCCTTAATCATGAATCAGGCAAAACAGGAAAAAAACATGGCATCATTTTGATGTTTGATGTGGGTGATTTGCGTGAAGGTGTAATAAATATTAATGAATTATACAAATTAGCTATGTATACAGAATATAAACTAAGAAATTTAAAATTAAGAGGCATAGGTACAACATTTGCCTGTTTTGGCTCAATACTTCCTAGCGATGAAAATTTAAACACCTTATTGTTGGCTGCAGAACGGATAGAAGAAGGAATAGGCAGAAAATTAGAACTTATTTCAGGCGGTAGCTCTGTAAATTTAACTATTATGCAAAAAGAAGGTATGCCGGGGAGAATCAATCACCTTCGTATAGGCGGTTCAATTGCCAATCCAAGAAATATCAGACTAAATCACGGTGTTGTGCTAGAAGGAATGAAAGAAGATACGGTTATTCTTAAGGCAGAGTTGATTGAAGTAAATGTTAAGCCATCCTGTCCTTTTGGACAAAGCAGCTTAAATTGGTCCGGTAATAAGGTTGAGTTTGAAGATAAGGGAAATCGAAGACGTGCTATTGCCGCTTTGGGCAGCCAGGATATAGGTGATGCTTTAAAGCTTTTTCCACGAGAAGAAGGCATAAAGATAATGGGTTGCAGCAGCGACCATACAGTTTTAGACATAGAAGACAGCAAGAAGGCGTGGAAGGTGGGCGATATCATTTCTTTTAACTTGTCTTATCCACCTTTGATGTATTCTTTTTGTACAAGACAGGTGAATATTGAATTTATTTAGACAGTAAAAAGGAAGGAAAAATAATGCATTTTAAAACTGATTATAAACTTGAAAACTTTATTCTAAATACCACATGGGAAGAATTGCCTGAAGAAGTGCAGATACGTGCCCGTGTTTGTTTTATAGACCTTATGGGTGCTCTTTTAATAGGAAGTTTAAGCCAACAGTTTGAAACAGGCAAGAAGCTTGCAAAAACTATTTTTAAACCGGGAGATATAGCTGTAATAGGTTCAAAAGAGCGCTTTGATTTCATGGGCGCTGCTGCTGCCATGGGTCATTCATCAAATGCATATGACATTGATGACGGACACAATATTATAAGGGCTCATCCCGGGACATCTTTCATAGGCGGTATATTAGCTGCTGCATATGAAAAAAATATCAGTTATAAAGAGCTTCTGACAACATTGGTTACAGCATATGAAACAACAATACGAATGGGTCAGGCAATAATGGACTATTATGAATTTGCTCACAGCAGCGGCAGCTTTGGAGCTGTGGGAACAGCTGCAGGCCTTGGAAGGATATATGGATTTACAAAGGAGCAAATGAACAATGTATTGTCAGTGGCAGAATTTAACGCACCCCTTGTTCCCGGTATACGTTCAGTAGAATATCCTTCAATGAACAAGGATGGGGTTCCTTTCGGAGTAATGATAGGCAGCCTTGCCGTAATGGAAACCTTATGCGGTTTTACAGGCAATAAAAATCTTCTTGAAGCAGATGAATATAAACATTATCTTGATGATTTAAACAAAAATTATGAAATCATGAATCTTTATTTCAAACCCTATACATGCTGCAGATGGGCTCATCCGGCAATCGATTCATGTCTTGAAGTTATGAATAACAATGGTATTTCACATAATGATATAAAAAGTGTCACGATCCATACATTTAAACGTGCCACAATGCTTTCAAAGATTGTTCCAAAAACAGCAGATGAAGCTCAGTATAATATAGCATATCCTGTAGCTGCTGCTATAGTTACCGGGGATTTTGGCTTAAAGCAAATCACATCAGAAGCATTCAAAAGCCCTGAAATAATATCTATGATGAATAAGCTTAATTTTAAACTCGATTCAAAAATTGACGAACAATTTCCTCAAAGGCGTATATGCCGTGCTGAAATAACAACAAATAATGGAGACAAATTTATTTCATCAGAATGTGAACCAAGGGGTGAAGCTCATGAAAATATAGGTATTGACTGGATAGGTGAAAAATTTAAACGTATTACCGCACCTGTTATAACATTGGACTTTCAAAATTATATACTTGAAATAATGGAAAAGGAACTTGCTTATTCAGTTGTCAGATTAGTTGATGAGATAAACAGCAATATAAAATAAACTTCTTAGGTTAATTCAGACCAAGGAGCTTTTTTTATTTTCTGCTTTACAAATCAACAAAAATGTATTAAATTATATATGTTATCTTTTTTCAACTGCTGACAGGAACAATAATTCTTTATTACGGGGATATAGCTCAGTTGGGAGAGTGCTTGAATGGCATTCAAGAGGCCAGGGGTTCGAGACCCCTTATCTCCATTTTATTGCGGGTGTAACTTAGTGGCAGAGTTTCGGCTTCCCAAGCCGGCTGTGTGGGTTCGATTCCCATCACCCGCTTACTTTAAAAATCTTGTCAATTTTCCTGTATAAAACACTGATAATCTGTGAAGAGCTCTTGTGCATGCAATGTATAAGAGTTTTTTATCATATTTTGTATTATATTGCTTATCATTTGCTTCATAAACTATAACAGCGTCAAATTCCAGTCCCTTTGCCAAATAAACAGGCAGTACCAGGGTCCCTTCCAACACACTGTCATAATTCAGGTAATCTATAAACCTTATTTTGGTTTTATTGCTTAGTTTAAAATACAAGTCAGACGCTTCTTTTAAATTTTTGCATATAAGGGCAATTGAAGAAAATCCATCAGACTTATATTTTTCAATGGTTTTTACTATTTCGCCCTGCAGGCTTGAGCTGTTGTTTGATTTAATAAAAGCCGGTTCTTCTTCATTTCTTTTAAAGAATTCTGTAAGATTTTCGCCTCCAAGCAGTTTTGCACTGAATCTGCCTATTTCATAAGAGCTTCTGTAACTTTTGTTCAAGAAAACCTTATTGCTCTTTACAAAATTAAATATTGAAATAATGTCATCATATAAGGACAAAGGGCTGTCTTTTTCAACAGATTGATTTACATCCCCTACTATTGTAAACCTTGCATACCTGTATAGATTTTTTAAAATATAATAATGGATAGGATAATAATCCTGGGCTTCATCTACAACGACCTGCTTTATACCGCTGAAGAGATCGCATCCTTCCAGCTTTATATTCATATACATAAGTGCCGTCCCATCAGCATAAGGAATGTTGCAGGGATCATTTAAAGCTTTATCTGTAAAGCTTATTATTTGGTCAATATTTTCCGGAAGGTCAAGACCCTTGGAAATATTTTTAAATATATTTATATCAGAAAACAATTTTTTATAGATTTCAAAACTGTCCAGCTCTGTAAATTTTCGCACCCTTTCTGCCAGTGCTTGAGTTTCCCTGGCTGCAAGCAGCCTTGTATAAGAAGTTATCTCAAATTCATGGTTATTTAACTTGTTTACTGCCTTTTCAATCTTGCTTCGCCTTTCAATTCTATCATCCCGAACCTTTTCCAATATGCGGCTTTCAATTATTTTTAGTTTTTTCCCTGTTGGCATATCAAGCTTGCCGCTTAGCAAAAATGCTTTTAAAAGTTCGCCTTTTTCAAGCGTTTTTCCATTAAAATAAACATCTTCAAATGGTATCAGCCTATGCTCATAATAGTCAATATATCGGTCAATAATTTTTGAAAAGACAAATGACCCTTTAAATTCATCATAGGATCTTAAAAAGTCCTTTTTTTCTTCAGATTCTGCAGTGATAATATTTTCAAAGTTTTCACTTTTTGTTTTCATAGAAAGCTTATTTTCAAACAGTTTAAGAAAAATATTTTCAAATGTATATTCATTAATATTTTCTTCTCCCAAGTCAGGAAGCACATTGGATATGTATTTAGAAAATAAAGGATTAGGTGAAATTACAATAATGTTGTTTGCACTTAAGTTTAAGTTTAAACCTTGATACATCAAATATGCAATTCTATGGAGGGCAACTGATGATTTGCCGCTTCCCGCAACTCCTTGAACAACCAGCAAATCATTATAGAGGTCTCTGATAATCAAATCCTGTTGTTTTTGTATTGTTTCCACAATTGTTTTCATTTTTGAAGTCATATTCTTCGAAAGTGCCACCATAAGCATTTCATCAAGAATATTTATGTTGCTGTCAAAAAAGTATTCCATTTGGCCTTTAGCAATTTTAAATTGCCTTTTTAATGATACAGTGCCCTTTATTATTCCTGCAGGAGCTTTGTATTCAACGGGCCCTGTTTCATTTCTGTAATATATGCCTGATATGGGGGCGCGCCAGTCATAGACTTTTATTTCATGGTTTCTTTCGTCCATTAAATTAAAAAGACCTATGTATATTTTTTCAGTATCATCATATCCTTCTTCGGTGAAGTCGATTCTTGCAAAGTATGGGCTTTCAATCATCTTTTCATGCTTAGATATACTTTTTGCAAGCTCTGTGTAAGTGAAGGTTTGAGCTTGAAGAGCGCTTAAATACTGGTTAAAGTCTGTAAGCTTATCAAAATCCGCAGATGAATGGGTTGTATTTTCCCACATATCTCTTCTTGACTCAATCAAATCTGCTTTTTGATTATCAAGCTGGTCTGTTTCATATTCAAGCTTCTCTTTTAACAAATTTATAATTTTATTTAAATAGTTAATCTCTTCTGAATACTTGCTATTATCATCCATTTTATATCCCCTCCCCAAATAATTGAATGGTTATAAGGTATTAATAGATTATTATATCACATTTTGTATAATATGAAAAGCATAAAAATTACCTAACATAATAAATCTTAATTTATTGTAATATTTTATCAGCCCCTAATTTTTTATTTATACTTAAAGAATTTGCATAATAATTAACAAAAATACAATTTTTTACGTGACAGAAATTTTTTTTGGTGTATAATATAAGTATATTAAGGGGGTTGTTATCATGGTAGGGGAAAAAATAAGGAATATTAGAAAAAGCAAGAATATGACTATTGTGGAATTGTCAGAGCTGATTGACGTGACATCAGGGTATATATCACAAATTGAGAGGGATTTAATATCTCCTTCCTTAGCGGTTTTGAAAAGATTGTCAAATGCATTAGAGGTGCCTCTTTCAATATTATTTTTGGAGAAATCCTCTGATGAAATTATTACAATACCGCATAATGAAAGAACTAAAATTAAACTGAACAATGTTAATGTGGAATTGGAATTCATAACACCAATCTTGAAGAACGGTGATAAAAAGTCGGAATTTGAGGCTTTCCTCTTTAAACTGAACCCTAAAACATGGGCAAGCAATCACAGTATAACACATGGCTCAAAGGAATACATCTATGTAGTACAGGGGGAATTAGAATGCCATGCAGGAGAAAAAGTTTACATAATATCAAAGGGAGACAGTATGATTGTCCCTGAAAACAACAATCATATATTTTATAATAATAATGATGATGCGTCGGAAGCTTTGTGCATCATATCACCTTCAATACATACATTAATTAGGGCTTGACAAAAATATAATGTTATTATATTATCCAAATATGGCAATGATGGAAAGCAGTAAACAACAGGCTTATTTAAGAGAGCCGGCGGTTGGTGGAAGGCGGCATAAGAGTTGTTGAATCCGTTCCGGAGCTTCTGGGGGTAAGAAACTTAGACGTTGAAGGCGTTAACTTCTTCAAGTGATTGTATAGCGGGATGGGGTATACCTCCCTGCTTAGGGAAGGTCTCTGCCGGCAGGAGGAATGTCCCCGGAGATATACAATAATTAGGGTGGCACCGCGAGTATCTCTCGTCTCTAAACAGAGGCGGGAGTTTTTGTATGTCCCAACATATATGCATACAATGTTTAATTAAAATGAAAACAAAACAATGGAGGTTAAAAATGTTAGATATCAAAAGAATCAGAAATAATCCCATAGAGGTGGAAGCACTGTTAAAAAGAAGAGATACCGGGCTCAGCCTGGATAAGGTTCTTGAATTAGACAAGGCAAGAAGGGAAAAACTTGTTGAAGTTGAGAATATGAAGGCAGAGCAGAACAAGGTTTCTAAACAGGTTCCGCTTCTAAAAAAAGAAGGGAAAGATGTAGCGGGGATTCTTCAGGAAATGAAGGAATTAGCCGAAAAGGTAAAGGTTTTGGACGGCCAGGTAAAAGAAATCGATGAAAAAATAGAAGAAGAGCTTCTGAGTATTCCAAATACCCCAAATCCTGATATCACTGAAGGCGTTTCAGATGAAGATAACAAGGAAATCAGGAAATGGGGAGAGCCGAGAAAATTTAATTTTGAATTAAAGGCACACTGGGATTTAGGAGTAGACCTGGATATCCTTGATTTTGAAAGGGCAACCAAAATTACCGGAACCCGCTTTTCCATGTTCAAGGGGGCCGGAGCAAGGCTGGAAAGGGCAATTACTGCCTATATGCTTGACAAGCACACCTTAGATCACGGCTTTACGGAAATATCTCCCCCCTTTATGGTAAACAGGGACTCTATGATTGGAACAGGCCAGCTTCCTAAATTTGAAGAGGATATGTTTAAGCTTAGCCAAAAAGATTATTATTTGATTCCTACAGCTGAAGTTCCTGTGACCAATATTTACAGGAATGAAGTGCTTGATGAAAAGGATCTTCCAATGTACATGACTGCTTATACACCATGCTTCAGGGCAGAAGCAGGCTCTGCAGGAAGGGATACAAGAGGCTTAATCAGAAACCATCAGTTTGATAAAGTAGAAATGGTTATGTATGCAAAACCTGAAGATTCTTATGGTCAGCTGGAAATACTCACAAACTTTGCTGAAGAAATTTTAAAGGGATTAGACCTCCCATACAGGGTAGTGGAGCTTTGTACCGGGGATATAGGTTTCAGCTCTGCCAAAACCTATGACTTGGAGGTATGGATGCCAAGCTACAACAGATATGTTGAAATTTCTTCATGCTCAAACTTCGAAGACTTCCAGGCAAGAAGAGCAAATATCAAATTCAGGCCTGAAGAAAAGGGCAGATTAGAATATATCCATACGCTTAATGGTTCAGGTCTTGCAGTAGGAAGAACATTTGCCGCAATTCTTGAGAATTATCAAAACGAAGACGGCTCTGTAACAATTCCGGAAGCCTTGAAACCATATATGAGGGGAATTGAAAGGATAACACTATAGGACTGCAGCACATACCACAGGGAAACCTGTGGTATGTGTAACATAATCACATATAAAATATTAAGAATGGATATCATTAAGGACATTAAAGCTGTTGCTTATCCGGCAAAAATCGGATATGATGTTGTAAACCTATTCTGAGGAATCAGGTCATAAAGAGGAATAATAGAAAATGAAAGGGGAAGTTATGGGACGCAAAATATTAATAGTTGGAGGAGTTGCAGGAGGTGCGTCTGCTGCAGCAAGGCTCAGAAGAAACAGCGAAGATGACAGTATTATTATGTTTGAAAAAGGGCCTCATGTTTCTTTTTCAAACTGTTCACTCCCCTATCATTTAAGCGGTATTATCGGGGATGCGAATGATTTGGTTTTAATGGATCCGGACATCTTCTTAAGCCAGTATAACATTGATGCCAGGACAAACAATGAGGTAGTATCAATCGACAGGATAAATAAAAATGTATCTGTAAAAAATCTTCTTACAGGTGAAATTTACACAGAAAGCTATGATAAATTAATTTTGTCACCCGGTGCTTCACCAATTGTTGAAAATATTAAGGGACTTGAAAAGGCTTATGTATTTACTGTGAGAAATGTGGTTGATATTGATAATATAAAAGGATTTATCAATAGTTCCCAAGCTAAAAACATACTTGTTATCGGCGGCGGATTCATAGGTGTCGAAACAGCAGAAAATTTGCGGTTAGCCGGATATAATGTATCCATAGTAATTGCTTCAAGGCAAATATTAAACACTTATGACTATGACATGGTGCAAATATTTCATAAGGAAGTCTATGACAAAGGAGTTAATTTATTAATCGGAGAAAAAATAGAAAAACTTGAAAATAATAAGGCATATCTTAGGTCAGGAAAAATAATTGATGCGGATGCTCTTATAATGGCAAAAGGAGTGACACCTGAAGTTAGTCTTGCCCGGGAGGCAGGGCTGGAAATAGGTGAAACTGGAGCAATAAAGGTTGATAAAAATTACAAAACCAGCGATAAGGATATTTATGCTGTGGGTGATGCAATTGAAGTATACAATGCATTAACCCATCGTCCGACAAAACTGGCATTGGCGGGACCTGCCCAGAAGGCAGCCAGGGCAGCGGCAGACCATATTAATAACAAGAGTACCTTTAACAGAGGCTTCATAGGCTCATCCGCAATAAAGGTTTTTGATTACAATGGGGCAGCAACGGGTTTATGTGAGTCGGTAATAAAGTCTAAAAAAATTGAAATTGACTATGATATTGTAAGAATAATTTTAAATGACAGGGTGGGCATAATGCCTGAGGCCCAGCCCCTTCATTTAAAGCTGATATATGAAGTTCCTACCGGTAAAATTTTAGGAGCTCAGGCAATAGGTAAAGGCGATGCTGTAAAAAGAATTGATGTAATAGCAACAGTAATTAAATTCGGCGGAAGGCTGGATGATTTAAAAGATTTGGAATTATGCTATGCACCTCCTTTTTCAACTGCAAAGGATGTAGTAAATTATGCAGGCTATGTAGGTTCAAATTTGCTGAATGGCGACTTTAAGCAGATAAATGTTGACAGTGTCCGGGAATTAGTGGAAAGCGGGGCATATATTGTAGACGTAAGAGAAAAATATGAATATGAAGAAGGTCATATTAAGGGAGCATTAAATATTCCCTTAAGTGAATTTAGAAAGAGAATTTCGGAAATTCCAAAGGATGTGCCTGTATACCTGCATTGCAGAACCGGCCAGAGAAGCTATAATGCTGTTATGGCGCTTCGAAATTCGGGCTATGAAAATGTGCACAACATAACAGGAAGCTTTTTAGGCTTGTCATTTTATGAATATTTTAATGATATGACTAAAGACAGAGAAAAGATAGTTACTGAATACAACT
>CAZAYQ010000020.1:0-19852 GCA_964489345.1 uncultured Clostridia bacterium
TAGAGTAAGTTCCATCGCCGTGTCCACTGTGGAATTTACTTTGAAAATTTACTTGAATATGCAAATTATACAAATATACACATTATATCTTGACATTATTTATAAATAATTATAATATATATATGTTCAAGTTTTAAAGAAAACTTATTAATACAATTAAAATAAAAATGTTTTAGAAGGATACACATTTTTTATAGGAATCAGGAAAAATGTATATATTTCGCAGCTTGAAAATTTAATATAGGAGGTGCTGAATTGTTCGAAGAAATAATAGTCGGTATTATCTGCGCAATAATAGGTATAATTATAGGATTTTTCATTCGTAAAAGTATATCTGAAAGCAAAATAGGTAGTGCTGAAATAGAATCTAAAAGGATAATTGAAGACGCGTATCAAAAAGCTGAAACAAGAAAAAAGGAACTCCTTGTTGAAGCAAAGGACGAAGCTTACAGACTTAGAAATGAAAATGAAAGAGAAAACAGAGAAAGAAGAAACGAAATTCAAAAAAACGAGAAGAGGCTGATTAAAAAAGAGGAAATGCTTGACTCTAAAAGCCTTGTAGTAGAGAAGAAGGATGAAATGCTTCAAAGGAAGCTGAAAGAAATTGAAACAAAGCAAGAAAAACTGGAAGCAATTCACCAAAGACAAATTGAGGAACTGGAGAAAATATCCGGGCTTTCCACAGAAGAAGCAAAAGCTATTCTAATCAACAACATAAAAAGGGAAGCTGAACAGGAAGCAGCAATAGCTGTTAAAGAAATCGAAAGGGAATCAAAAGAAACTGCAGAAAGAAAAGCACGTGAAATTATTACATATGCAATTCAAAAATGCTCTGCAGACCATGTAGCAGAAACAACTGTATCTGTAGTGGACTTACCCAATGATGAAATGAAAGGCAGAATCATCGGAAGGGAGGGCAGAAATATAAGAGCTCTGGAACAGCTTACAGGTATAGATATTATAATAGATGATACACCGGAAGCAGTGGTAATATCCGGATTTGACCCTATTAGAAGAGAAGTAGCCAGATTAGCACTTGAAAAACTTATTGCAGATGGAAGAATTCATCCTGCAAGAATTGAAGAAATGGTTGAAAAGTCTAAAAAAGAAGTTGATCAAATAATCAAGGATGAAGGTGAACAGGCGACCCTTGACACAGGAATTCACGGACTTCACCCTGAACTGGTTAAACTGCTTGGAAGATTGAAGTTTAGAACAAGTTACGGACAGAATGTATTGAAACACTCCATTGAAGTATCGTATTTGGCAGGAATAATGGCTGCCGAATTAGGCGCTGACGTAAAGGTGGCAAAACGGGCAGGCTTGCTGCATGATATTGGGAAGGCAGTGGATCATGAAGTTGAAGGTCCTCACGTTCAAATTGGAGAAGACCTGGCTAAAAAATACAAGGAAAACAAGGCTGTAATTCATGCTATAGCAGCTCATCACGGTGATACAGAACCACAAACCGTTGAAGCTGTCCTAATCCAGGCTGCGGATGCTATATCAGCTGCAAGGCCGGGAGCAAGAAGAGAAACTTTAGAGACATATATTAAGAGGCTTGAAAAATTAGAAGAAATTTCAAATTCATTTGAAGGCGTAGAGAAGTCTTTTGCGATACAGGCAGGAAGAGAAGTTCGAATACTGGTAAAACCTGAGGTTACAAGTGACTCAAGCATAATTTTAATAGCAAAAGATATAGTCAAAAAGATTGAAGAAGAAATGGAATATCCGGGACAGATTAAGGTTAACGTAATAAGAGAAATAAGAGCTACAGAATATGCAAAATAAGAGTTAGAAAGATATGGAAGTAAACATCACGTTTACTTCTTTTTAATCTCAAATAATAATAAAACAACATCGGGGCTGAAACAAAGCCCTATTTTATTTTTTTGATTGTGCACATAAAGTGAATAAGTTTACCAATTAAGGTTAAAATTTATATTGAATATTTATTTTGATCAGGAGGAACAAGAATGCATAATGCTAAAGAGAAACAATTGAATCAATTTAGGGTGGATAATACAGGAAAAGATCTCACCACAAATCAAGGTCTTAAAATGGCAGAAGATGAATTTTCTCTAAAAGCAGGGGAGCGAGGCCCAACTTTAATGGAAGACTTCCACTTCAGAGAAAAGATAACACACTTTGACCACGAAAGAATTCCTGAAAGAGTTGTCCATGCAAGGGGTACAGGGGCACATGGAGAATTTCAGCTTTATGAATCAATGAAGAAATATACAAAGGCAGGTTTTTTACAAGACCCAAATGTAAGAACTTCTTTATTTGTTAGGTTTTCAACAGTTATAGGTTTTAGAGGTTCTGCGGATACGGTTAGAGATGTAAGAGGATTTGCCATTAAATTTTATACCCAAGAAGGAAATTATGATTTAGTAGGTAATAATATGGCTGTTTTTTTTATGCAGGATGCTATTAAATTTCCGGACTTTGTTCATGCTAATAAACCCGAGCCGAGAACAGAGGTTCCACAGGCTGCTGCTGCACATGATAATTTCTGGGATTATATAGCCAATAATCAAGAATCAGCGCACATGGTTATGTGGGCTATGTCAGACAGGGCTTTGCCCAGAAGCTACCGTATGATGGAAGGTTTTGGGGTAAATACGTTCAGATTTATAAATGAACAGGGGAAGTCAACCTTTGTAAAATTTCATTTAAAACCTGTTTTAGGAGTTCATTCACTGGTATGGGACGAAACTCAAAAAATAGCCGGGAAAGACCCGGATTTCAACAGGAAGGATTTGCAGGAGGCAATTGACGAAGGTAATTTCCCTGAATTTGAATTAGGAGTGCAATTGTTAGCGGAAGAAGATGAATTCAGCTTGGATTTTGATATATTAGACCCTACAAAAATATGGGCTGAAGAGGATGTTCCTGTTAAAATTATAGGGAAAATTACTTTAAATAAAAATGTGGATAATTTTTTTGCAGAAACTGAACAAGTTGCTTTCCATCCCGGGCATTTGGTTCCGGGAATTGATTTTACCAATGACCCGCTGCTGCAGGGAAGATTATTTTCATATACCGATACACAATTAATAAGATTAGGAGGACCTAACTTCCATGAAATCCCTGTAAATAAGCCAATAGTGGAAGTCCATAACAATCAAAGAGACGGATATCACAGACAAACAATTAATACCGGCAATGTAAACTACCACAGAAATTCCCTTGCGGAAGGCACACCCAAAACATTGCCTGAATCCGAAGGAGGATATGCTCATTACCAGGAAAAGATAAGCGGCAATATAATAAGAGCACGAAGTGACAGCTTTAAAGATCATTTTTCACAAGCAGCAATGTTTTATAACAGTATGAGTCCGGTAGAAAAACAGCATATTATTGATGCCTTTAGTTTTGAGGTTGGAAATGTAAAAAGCTTTGATGTGAGACAACAGGTCGTAGATATGTTCGTTAATGTAAACACTGATATGGCAAATCAAATAGCGGATAACATCGGAGTTAACAGACCAAAGGGACTATGCTCACAATACAGTAAAACTTCTCCGGCACTGAGCCAAGCGAACACTGTTATGAAGCCGGATACATTGAAGGTGGGCTGCATTGTATGCGAAGGATATAATTCTAAAGAACTTAACGGAGTATTACAAGCACTGTATAATGCTAAAACAATGCCTAAAATAATAAGCGACAAATTAAAACCCGTCAAAGGATCACAAGGAGATGAACAAGTTCCAAATTACACCCTAACAACTGCAGACCCTGTTCTTATGGATGCTATATATGTAATAGGAGGTCCAAATATAGGAGCTGAAACCATTACTGAAATTAAAAGATACATCTATGAAGCATACATGCATTATAAGCCCATACTAATTTCACAAAGCTTATCTCTTTTATTAAATTCAAAAATGGCAAGGCAGCCGGGTGTTACTGTACTTGATGGAAATATACCAATAGAAAAATTTATAAATGATATTTCAATGCACAGACATTGGGGCAGAAATATTAATTTATATGATACAAATGATTTAAAACAGCTGATAAAATTCTAAAAAATTATAATTGACTGTAGCAATTAAATGTTACAGTCAATTTTTTTAATCATATCCTTAGGGGAGGAGTAGTAATAATTACAAAATATTAAATATTTAGAATATTGATAAATTTATATTATGTCGCTAAATGCTAATTTAGCGACATAATACCTCAAAAATATGACCTTTGGCGAGAGACCTCTTCTTTATGGAATTTCAACGTTTCTTTATTATAAGACAAATTTAGAAATTATTTTTTAATAATTCAAATTCACAAATTTATATTTCTTGTAATAATTATTTAATAATTTCCGGCTTTTTATTTATGATATTATTATTAAGATTTTATCAGTTCAGCTAATCAAATTTTTTCATCTCCGCCTATATTATAAAAATTTATTTTCAAACAGATAATCGCTGTGCTCAGTATGAAGTTATCTGTTGTTCTTATTATAATGTTATCTGATGTCATCAATATGAAAAATACTATACTTGCCCTCAGGATATAATATTATTAATTTTCTGTTATTATATTCAAAAACCGCCCAAGTCAGGTCACTGGCTCAAATTTCAAAAAACACCCAAAAAATGGGGCTCTAAAATGCGATTTAACGAAAGATATTTGACTTCGCGACCATTTATACCTGTTAAATATTGCTCCCTTTGTTTAAACCTGCAAATAATATGAATTAATAAATTTTCGCATTATATAATCGAACATGAGCAGAATAGCTTGTCTTTTTCTTGAATCTTCTATATAATTTAATTATAAAAGTTTTGCGACATTTTTTTGATATTTTTATAAAGGAGATCATATGTACATAAATTATAATGACCTCTGCCCTTCCCCCTTAAGTGATTTTTTGGAATATTCTATTGCAATCAAAGGAAGAGCGGATAAAACAGTAAACCAGTATTTTTTAGACCTTCGAACATTTTACAGGTTTCTTGCAGTTAGATATAAATTAAGCCCTGAACTTGAAAACTTTGAAGAAATTGATATTTCACCCGTTAGCTTGGATGTTATAAAAAAACTTAAAATTATGGACCTGCATTCTTTCATTGCCTATACAGACAGGGAAAGAAATAATTCAAACAGAACCAAGGCAAGAAAAATGTCAGCACTTAGGTCATATTTCAAATATTTGCATTCCGTAGTAAAGCTCATTCCTGAAAATCCGGCACTTGATTTGGAAACACCAAAAAACAAAAGCCGGCTGCCGGTAGCATTGACATTGGATGAATCAAGAAATTTATTGTCTTCCATATCCGGCAGCAATGAGAAACGCGATTATGCCATTATTATGCTATTTTTGAACTGCGGCCTCCGTTTATCAGAGCTTATCAGTATTGATACCGACAAAATTAAAGGAGATACATTAACTGTAATCGGGAAAGGAAACAAAGAAAGAACCATTTACTTAAATGATGTGTGCGTAAAAGCTGTAGAAGAATACTTGGAAGTGAGACAAGACCCGAAAAAGGGTCACGAAAAGGCCCTATTTATAAGCAGCCGCAGGACCAGGTTTTCTCAAAAAGGAGTTCAGCACATGCTGGACAAATACCTGACTGAAGCAGGTTTATCAGGGAAAGGATACTCCCCTCACAAGCTCCGGCACACAGCAGCGACCCTCATGTATCAGTACGGCCATGTGGATATTAGGGCCCTCCAGGAGATTTTAGGCCATGAAAGTATTTCTACAACACAAATTTACACCCATATTAATAAGGACCTGCTCCGCGATGCTGTAAAACAAAACCCTTTGAATGATTCAGAGAAAAATGAATGACTATTCTAAAAATAAAATCCTATATAATTATATAGGATTTTATCATAAGACTTAGTTTAGGGGGATTTTTATTATGTCTCCTATATGAATCGGATTATTGTGGATGTTGTTAAGCTCGGATATTTCGTATATTACTTGTCTTATATCTTTGCTGTCTGCATAAACAGATGCAATTGACCATAAGCTGTCTCCTTGTTGAACTCTTACGTAATCGAACTGTGGGATATCCTTTGAGTATGCATTTATTGTAGTTATTGAGGTAAAAGCAATAATACTTATCAGAAAAAGAACCAGGAACATAAAACGTTTAAATTTTTTAACATTAGACACTTTATATTTATTTAAAATTACCATAAGTCACCTCGAACATATTTTCTATTTTCATTTTACCAGAACATTAGTTCGATGTCAACATATTTTTTTACTTTTTTCAAACAAATGTTTGCTTTACTTGTCTGACTATGTTAAAATATAGAAAAACAAGCGAGGTGGAATTATGAGTTATGAAGGCTTAAGCGATAAGCAAGTTAAAATACTGAAATATATAAAGGATGAATTAACTTTAAGGGGCTATCCCCCCTCTATTCGTGAAATCTGCAAAGCTGTAGGTTTAAGCTCTACTTCTTCCGTTCATGCCCACTTAAATACATTAGAAGAAAAAGGATACATAAAAAAAGGAACAAACAAAAGAAGAGCCTTGGAAATAATTGATGTTGATGATATATGCAGCGACATGCCCAAAAAAGAAATTATAAATTTACCCATTATAGGAACCGTAACAGCAGGCTCCCCTATTTTAGCCGTTGAAAACATTGATGACACTCTGCCTATTTCAATTGATTTTGTAGGAAATAAAGAATCATATGTTCTGAAAGTAAAGGGTGACAGCATGATTGAAGCAGGAATTCTGCATGGAGATTATGTTATAGTCAATTCCCAGCACAATGCTAAAAACGGTGATATCGTTGTTGCATTAATAGGCGATGAGGCGACTGTAAAAACTTTTTATAAAGAAAAGGACCATATCAGACTGCAGCCCCAAAACTCTTCCATGGAGCCTATATTAATAAAAGAGCCCTATATACTTGGCCTTGTAAAAGCTGTTGTCAGAAAATATTAATATAAATATCAAAGTGACACGATAGGATTAACCGCCAATCGTGTCATTTTCTTATCATCTTACTCTGTTATAGAAAAACATCTGCAATTATTTTTTACAATCTAAACTTCTTATTGTATTTTATTTTTTATCTCATCAAACTCCATCATATATTCAAGGGAGAGCATAACAGCAAGCTTTACGTGGTCGTAAAAGAGGCCTCCCTGGATATAGGCAATGTATGGCGGTCTAATGGGTGCATCTGCACTCAGCTCGATTGATGAGCCGGAAACAAAGGCTCCTGAAGCCATTATTACCTGGTTTGTGTAGCCGGGCATATCCCAGGGTATGGGAGATACATGACCGTCCACCGGTGATGCAGCCTGTACGGCTTCGCAAATTTTTATTACCATATCCTTGTTGTCAAATTTTATTGCCTGGATAATATCACTTCTGTCCTCATCAAGCCCCGGAGTTATTTCAAATCCAAGGGACTTGTAAACTGCCCCAAACAGTAGTGCACCCTTAACAGCTTCACTGACAATATGAGGGGCGAAAAATAAACCCTGCAGTGTATTTCTTGTTGTTCCAAATGTTAGGCCTATTTCCTTTCCTAATCCCGGAGCTGTAAGACGGTTTGCTATTCTGTCAATTATTTCCTTCTTGCCGGCAATATATCCTCCTGACAGAGCAATCCCGCCGCCGGGATTTTTAATCAGAGACCCCACAAGCACATCTGCCCCTATGTCTGAAGGTTCTAATTCATGCACAAATTCTCCGTAGCAATTATCAGCCATTATATATATATTCGGGTATAGCCGGCGGATTTTTTCAATTGCAGCCCTCATTTTTTCAATTGTCAGGGCAGGTCTGAAACTATAGCCGGTTGACCGCTGAATTATTAAGAGTTTTGTTTTCATAGAAATTTCTTTTATTGTGCTTTCCCAGTCTATATCATTGTTGTAAAGGGCTATCTCTTTGTAGACTATGCCTGCTTCACGCAGATTATTGGGCTCGTTTCCTTCTTCTCCCAAAACTGTCAGCATAGTATCATAGGGTCGTCCGGAAATCGAAATTACTTCATCCCCGTGCTGCAGTATTCCTGACAAGGTCAAATACAAGGCATGAGTTCCGGAAGCAATTGAAGGTCTTACAAGAGCATCCTCCGTGTTAAAAACGGATGCATATATTTTTTCAACCTTTTCTCTGCCTGCATCATCGTAACCATATCCCGTATTCCAATAAAAGTGAGTATAATCGAGCCTGTGTTCCTGCATTGCATGTATCACCTTGTATTGATTATATTCTCTTATTCTTTCAATTTTTTCAAAATGATTCTTCTTAATTTCTTTTTCAATTTCTATCACATAGCTGTAAACTTTGTCGCTTATGCCAAATGGTTTACATAATTTAATTTCTGTAAACATAACTCTCCTTCGCTAATTACAAATAGTTGGCTTTCATATAAATGGTTTACATAATTTAATTTCTGTAAACCATATTTTTGTTTCTAAGCATTCTCAAACAACTGGATTATACGACTTAAGTTTACAGAAATTAAATTATGTAAACTTATATGCCTTCTAAATAACTTTTTTTTAATTACTGGTCCATTTCCCCTGTAAAAAGTTTTACCTGTTTAAAAGGCAGTATTGATGTTATTGCATGTTTGTAAACTAATTGCTGGCCCTTGTCTGTTTCAATAATAATTACATAATTGTCAAAACCTGTTACCGTTCCCGTCAGTTTAAAACCATTATTTAAATAAAGCGTTATGGTAATCTTATCCCTTCTTATGCCATTTAAAAACGTATCTTGTAAATTAATAATACCCGCCATTTCCCTTCTCCTTTTAATTAAGCCTTGTGCTTATATATTCTAAAATATCCTTTATAGTATTGTCAATTTCTTCTAAATTATCCATGCTGAACCACTTGACATTCCTGTCCTTAAGAAACCAGGTATACTGTCTTTTGGCAAATCTTCTGGTGTTTCTTTTCAATATGGCCGCTGCATCTTCATAGCCAATAATGCCTTCAAGATGGTCAATAATTTCCTTGTAGCCGATTCCCCTCATGGATACAAGGTTCTTTTTATAGCCTTTATCCATCAGTGTTTTCACTTCTTCTAAAAGTCCGGCAGAAAGCATTTCATCAACTCTTTTGTTAATTCTTTCATAAAGAAGCTTCCTTTCCATTGAAAGCCCCAAGAGTATACAGTCATATTTATTGCTTTCTTTTCTGATATCTGTGTTGATATCAGAAAATTTCAAACCGGTAATATCATATACCTCAAGTGCCCTTATAACCCTCTTTACATTGTTTTTATGGATTTTCCCTGCTGCTTCAGGGTCAATTTTCAGCAATTTATCATACAAGGCATCTTCCCCATGCTCCTTGTAATAATAAGTGTAGTATTCTCTTAATTTTTCATCGGA
The DNA here is from genome assembly GCA_964489345.1 of uncultured Clostridia bacterium. Lineage (GTDB taxonomy): Bacteria > Bacillota > Clostridia > Tissierellales > Sedimentibacteraceae > Sedimentibacter. Next base: position 9,346 of record CAZAYQ010000020.1, read on the forward strand.
CTTGGCATTGCCAAAGTTTAAATCATATATGATTGAATTTACATAGAGACCGCTTCCCCCCACAATTATAGGAATTTTTCCTTCTTCCGAAAGTCTGTCGATTATTTTTTCAGCTTCGTATTTAAATTCTGATACCGAATAATCTTCATCAGGACTTACAATATCAATCATATGATGAATTATGCCCTGTTTTTCGTCCTCTCTTATTTTTGCAGTTCCTACATCCATTCCTTTGTATATTTGCATTGAATCAGCAGATATTATTTCAGTTCCAAGCCTCTTCGCAAGCTCCACCGAAACGTAAGTTTTCCCCACAGCTGTAGGGCCTACAAGAACAATTATTTTATTCATTTCTTTTCCTAACCTTGAATTCTTTCAAACATCTTTTCAATTTCATACCTGGTCATCTTGATGATAAGAGGCCTCCCATGAGGGCAGGTGTAGGGGTTATCAGTATTGTCAAGGTCATTTATCAAGGCTCTTACCTCAGACATATGAAGCTTATCTCCTGACTTCACAGATTTAACACATGCATCCTTGATAATTTTATCCATAACAAAATCTAAATTTGACTTTTCTGTCTCTTTTAAGGAGTCAAGGATTGAGTAAAACACATCCTTCAAATTTGTATCCTTAAATATTGTCGGTATGTTATTGATCAGTATAGCATTATTTCCAAAATTTTCAATTGAAATTCCCAAATTCCCAAATATCTCCACATTGGAAACAGCACTTTCGTAATCATCATAGGACAAATTAATTACTTCAGGAACTATTTCCTGTATTAAAATTTCTCTTGCAGCATACTGCTTTAAGAATTTTTCATAATTTATCCTTTCATGGGCCGCATGCTGGTCAATCATAAACATCTGTGTTTTTTCAATATCTTCGCAAATTATGTATGTATCCATCACAATGCCGACAACTGAAAGCTCCGGCAGCCTGCCCTTGCCGGCTCCTGTTTTTATGAAACTTTCCTGCTCAAACACCTGTCTTTCATAAGACTTTTGGGATTCCTTCAAGGGTACATCCTTTTCTTCTTCAATAGCTTCTTCAAAAATATTTCTATCATTATTTTTTTTAGAAAATTCATCCTTAGAAAGCTCTATTTCAGTAAATTTTATATTGTCAATTTTTTCAGCGAACCTGTCTCCTAAATCTTGTAATTTTTCTAAATTTTTCTGCCCGTATAAACCGTCTTGTCTCCTGCTGCCTTCGTCAAAAATCTCCGGTTTATCTGCATTTTTCACAGGCTCCTTCAAAATTGTTTCCTTTTTAACTTCCTTCATTATATTAATGGAATGAAGAGCGGAATAAATGGCCCTCTTAACTTCATTTAATACAAATTCTTCATTTTGAAACCTGATTTCCGTCTTTGCAGGATGAACATTTACATCCACCAGGACCGGATCTATTTCAATTTTCAAAAAGCAAGCGGGATATTTATTTTTAGGCAGCAGAGTGTTATAGGCAGCTTCAATGAAAAATCCTATCCGCTTATGCTTGATAACCCTGCCGTTGACAAAAACAACCTGCTGTTTTCTGTTCCCTCTGTAATAATTTAAATTCGTAGTCCAGCCTGTAATAGTTACAATATCGCCCTTATAATCAACCTTCAAAAGCGAATTGTAAAGGTCCTTTTCATAGAGGCTTGAAATAGTATTTATAAAATTATCCGTTTTTGGAGTTCTGAAGGCAACATTGTTATTATTTATGTATTTAAAAGAAATATACTCTTTGCTCAGGGCAAGGGATACAACTATTTCATTAATATTTGAGCTTTCAGACCTATCGCTTTTTAAAAACTTCTTCCTGGCCGGAACATTGAAAAAAAGGCCGGTAACAGTAATTGTTGTCCCGACAGGGCAGCCCACGTCCTCCTTTAAAATGATTTGACCGCCTTCAATTGCCATTTTAAGGCCGTATATATCATCATTGGTCCTGGTAATCACTTCAACCTTTGAAACGGCAGCAATGCTTGCTAAAGCTTCCCCGCGAAATCCCAATGTAAAAAGTGAATTCAAATCATCAGAAGAAGAAATTTTGCTAGTGCAGTGCCTTTTAAATGCATTTTCAACCTGGTCCCTTTCAATGCCCTTCCCGTTATCGCTTATGCGGATTAAGCTTTTACCTCCGTTTTTAATTTCAACGGTTATTTCATCAGCCCCTGCATCAATGGAATTCTCCACTAATTCCTTTACAATTGATTTAGGGCTTTCAATAACCTCTCCGGCAGCTATTTTATTAATAGTTTCATTATCCAGTAAATGTATTACGGCCATCTACTTACATTCCTTTCTCTTTGCTTTAAATATGCCCGTTTGTAAATGTCTTTCCGACCATACGAAGAATCTCATCTCTTTGTCATCCAAAGTGACGGCTTGCACCCGACATCTTTCGTACTAAAACGCTCAGTATTACATATTAAATCTGTTTCGCTTTTTCTATTATATCGTTTAGCAGTTTAAATGACTGCATGGGTGTTAAGTTTTCAATATCAATATTTATAATATTTTCGGTCAATTCCTTGTATTCCTTGTTTTTACCCTTTTCTATAGGATCAGGCTGAAACATAGAAACCTGGAAAGTGTCGTTCACCCTGTTTTTCTTCTTGGCAAAGGGCTTGTTAATATCACTTTCATCAAGCTGCTTTAAAATTTCCTTTGCCCTTCCCACAACCTCTTCCGGGAGACCTGCCAGGTTTGCCACCTGAATTCCGTAGCTTCTGTCAATACTTCCCTCTGTGATTTTTCTAAGAAATGTAATTTTGTCATCTTCTTCTTTTATTAAAATCTTGTAGTTTTTAACACTTTTAAGCTTGCTTTCAAGCTCGGACAATTCATGATAATGAGTTGCAAACAGTGTTTTTGCCTTAATTTTCTTCGTTATGTATTCTACAACACTCCAGGCAATGCTCAGGCCGTCATAGGTGCTTGTACCTCTTCCTATTTCATCCAGTATCAAAAGACTGTCAGAAGTGGCATTCTTAAGTATATTTGAAACCTCGCTCATTTCAACCATGAAGGTGCTCTGCCCCTGTGACAAATCATCCGAGGCCCCTACCCGAGTAAATATTTTGTCAACAATACAAATTTCAGCCTTTTTAGCCGGAACAAAAGATCCTGCATGAGCTAAAAGAGCTATCAAGGCAACCTGCCTCATATAGGTTGACTTGCCTGCCATATTGGGACCTGTGATAATTGACATCCGGTAATCTTTATTATCTATGTAGGTGTCATTTGGAACAAACATCTCATTTTTCATTATCTTTTCAATAACAGGATGTCTGCCGCCTCTAATGTTAATAAATCCTTTCTTGTTCATTTCAGGCCGGACATAATTGTTCCTTACAGCAGCAATAGCCAGTGAATTTAAGCTGTCAACCGCTGCAATATTATAAGCTGTTTCTTGAATCCTTTTCACCTGGCTGCTTATAAATTCTCTTATTTCTAAAAACAGGTCATATTCAAGCTTCATTATCTGCTCATCGGCATTCAGTATTTTGGCTTCCATTTCTTTAAGCTCAGGAGTTACATACCTTTCACAGTTGGCTAAGGTCTGCTTTCTTATGTAATGGCCGGGGACATCCTTCAAATATGATTTTGTAACTTCCAGATAGTAGCCGAAAATCTTGTTAAAACCGATTTTTAAGTTCTTGATGCCCGTAGCATCCCTTTCCTTCATTTGAAGGCCGGAAATCCAATCCTTGCCCTTTAGGGTGATTTCTTTAAGCTCATCCAATTCATCATTATAACCTGTCTTTATAATTCCCCCCTCTTTAATTGAAACAGGAGGCTCTTCAACTATTGCCTCATCAATTACTTTGAAAATATCTTTAAGCTCATCAAATTTTGAATAAATCCCTGCAAACATTTCAGAAGAAAGCCCTGACAATTCAGCTTTTAAATCCGGCAGGTTTGAAAGAGACTGCTTTAAGGAATTCAGTTCTCTTCCGTTACAGGAGCCGTAGACAATCCGGCTTATGAGCCTTTCAATATCATAGACGGTTTTCAGATATTCCTTTATATTATTGGATGCCATTACATTTCCAAATAATTCTTCAACTGCATCAAGCCGCAGATTAATATGCTTTATGTTTTTAAGGGGCTCTTCAATCCATTTCTTTAACAGCCTCCCCCCCATGGCAGTCATGGTGTTGTCAATAACGTGGTAAAGGGTGCCCGAACCCTTTTTCCCCCGTATTGTTTCTATAAGCTCTAAATTCTTTCTTGTGCTGCCGTCAAGCTGCAGATACTCGCCAAGCTCGTAAAAATGAAGCTTATTAATATGGTCCAGGGAGGTTTTTTGTGTTTCGTTTAAATAATTTAAAAGCATGCCAAGAGATATAAGGGCGTGATAATTATCCTTAAGTCCCGATGAGTCCGTCGAAGCAATCTTAAAATGCTTCAATACTATGTCCTTGCACTCATCAGGGCTCAAAGCATCCCTTAAATTAATCATTGAATCAATGGCATCATTTCCCGTTGCTTTATTGGATATAATTTCTGATGGCAGAATCTTGTTAATTTCTTCTATTAACAGCTCATTTGTAGTATCTATCAAAAAATCATTCAATGAAATATTTTCCGTAACATGGAGGTCGCCTGTGGAAATATCCGCGTAAGACAAACCAAATCCCTTGTCCAAATAAATGCAGCACAAATAATTGTTGGTTTTTTCATCCAGCATAGCCTGGTCGATTATTGTTCCGGGAGTGATTACCCTCACAACATCACGCTTCACAATTCCTTTGGCTTGGGAAGGGTCTTCAAGCTGCTCGCAGATTGCCACCTTGCAGCCGTTTTCTATAAGCTTTGAAATATATCCGTCCACTGCATGATGGGGCACACCGCACATAGGGGCTCTTTCTTCCTGTCCGCAGTCTCTTCCCGTAAGAGCAATTTCCAAAAGCTTTGATGCTGTAATTGCATCTTCAAAAAACATTTCATAGAAATCTCCAAGCCTGTACAAAAGAATACAGTCCCGGTATTGGTCTTTTATAGAAAAATACTGCTCCATCATTGGTGTATACTTCTTTGTCATACAATCTCTCCCTCAGTATGGAAGGTTTTTACATTCTTAATTTTTACATTAACTATTTCACCGATTAAATCCCTGCTTCCCTTAAAATGCACCAGTCTGAAATGCTCGGTTCTGCCGGTCAGTTTGCCGTTCTCGGCAGATTCGACCAACACAGGATATACTTTGCCGATACATTGCCGGTTTTTTTCCAAAACTATGGGATACAATACATCCAGCAGCCTGTCAAAGCGCTCATGTTTTATATCATCAGGGACCTGGTCCTCCATTTCAGCTGCCTTTGTTCCCTCTCTCAGCGAATAAAGAAATGTAAAAGCCGAATCAAATTCAACCCCCTTAACAATATCTATGGTTTCTAAAAAATCCTCTTCAGTTTCTCCGGGGAATCCTACAATTATATCTGTTGTTATGGCAATGTCAGGGACAGCCTCTTTTAATTTTTCAACCAGGCCTAAATAGTGTTCCTTAGTATAGCTCCGGTTCATGCGAAGGAGCACATCATTGCTTCCCGCCTGAACAGGTAAATGAACGTGCTTGCATACCTTGCCGCATTCCTTGATTGCCCTTATAAGATCATCCGTTAAATCCTTGGGATGGGATGTCATAAAGCGGATACGTTCGATACCCCCAATTTTATTTATTTCATAAAGAAGGTCTGTAAATGTAAGCTTATTTTCCAAATTGCTTCCGTAGGAATTAACATTTTGTCCAAGGAGGGTAACTTCCCTGCATCCATCCTCTGCTAATGCTTTTATTTCATCAATTATTTCATTTGGCTCTCTTGACTTTTCTCTGCCCCTTACATATGGAACAACGCAGTAGGTGCAGAAATTATTGCAGCCGTAGTTTATGTTTACCAGTGCCTTGTGCTTAAATTTGCGTTGTTTGGGCATATCTTCATAAATTAAATCAGTGTTGTCAACAATACCCACACTCTTTCTTTTGTTGATTTCAACATTGTATATAAGCATCGGCAGCTCGTGAATTGTATTTGTTCCAAAAATTATATCTACAAAGGAAAATTTCTTTAACACTTTTTCTCTTATTTCTTTTCTTTGCATCATGCAGCCGCAGACTGCCACAAGCATATCAGGATTATTTCTTTTCAAGCCTTTTACTTCCCCAAGCTTGCCAAAAACCCTAAGCTCTGCATTTTCTCTTATTAAACATGTATTGAATATTACAAGGTCTGCACTTTTACCATCGTCAGTTTCCTCATAACCGATTGATATAAGAATTCCTGATATCTTTTCAGAATCATGTTCATTCATCTGGCAGCCATAGGTCAATATGTGGTATGTTTTTCTTCTGCCATTTATTATAAAAAATTCCTCATTATTATTTCTTAACTCTATTATTTTATCACTGTCTAATTTAACATCTTCAGTGATTATGTCTGTATTTCTTTTGCTCATTTTCTCCAACTTTCTAAATTTCAACCTTTAACATCTTGAATATTATAACATTTAACAATGCTTACTTCAATAAAAAAATTTTCTGTGCCTTGCACAAGCACAGAAAATTATTCAAAGTGGATGCTTAAAAGAATAAAATATCATAACTTATTTATTACTGTAATTTAATTCAATTGTATCTATAGCTGTATTGTACTGTTTATAGTCAATTCCGGCACTTGTAAGCATTTTTTTAGATGCTTTGACTTCAGCACTTTCTGAATGCTTATCACTAAGATAAATAATTTCTTTAATTCCTGATTGTATTATAGCCTTTGCACATTCGTTGCAAGGGAAAAGTGTGGTGTAGAGCTTGCTCCTTTCCAGTAATGCCCCCCGATTGTTCAGGATGGCATTTAGTTCAGCATGAACCACATAAGGATATTTTGTCTCTAAGGTTTCACCTTCTCTAATCCATGGATATTCATCATCCGAACAATTCTTTGGCAAACCATTATATCCGACACTCAATATACGGTTGGTTTCAACATCTACAATACAAGCTCCTACCTGACAAGAGGGGTCCTTGCTTCTCAAGGAAGAAAGGAGTGCTATACCCATGAAATAATCATCCCAGCTAATATAATCTTTTCTTTTACTCATTAGATTGCTTCCCTTTCATTTAAAATGTCAGCATATTCTTTCCTGTCTTTATACTCTTGTGTTTTTCCATCATTCCAATTGCTTATCGGGCGGTAATAACCGGTAATACGGCTGTATACCTCTGTCTTCCTGCCACAAATTGAACAGACTGTTTGTTCACCGGACAAATATCCATGCTCCTTGCATACGGAATATGTAGGGCTTATGGTATAGTAGGGAAGCTTGTAAGACTCTGCAATTACTTTAACCAGTCTTGCTGTTGACTTCCAGTCAGGCATTTTTTCACCGAGGAATACATGAAATACCGTTCCGCTTGTATATAAAGACTGCAGTTCATCCTGAATATCCAATGCCTGAAAAATATCCTCCGTATAACCCACCGGCAGATGGGTACTGTTTGTGTAGTAGGGTACGCTTCCATCTTCTCCCCCGGTTATAATATCAGGATACTGTTTGATATCATGCTTAGCCAGACGATATGATGTTGATTCAGCCGGAGTTGCTTCCAGATTGTATAAATCTCCATACTGTTCCTGGTAATCAGATAGGCGGTCCCGCATATGATTCAGGACATCTTTTGCAAACTGCCGGGTACTTTGTTTGCCAAGATCGGATTTAAGCCATGGTGCATTCAATCCCGCTTCATTCATGCCAATCAGACCAATTGTAGAAAAATGATTTTCAAAAGTGCCCAGGTATCGTTTTGTATAAGGGTACAAACCGGAATCAAGCAAGCTGGTTATTACTTCCCTTTTTGTCTTAAGCGACCTGGCTGCAATATCCATTAAATAATCAAGCCGATGGTAGAATTCATCAGGTGTAGCTGATAAGTAAGCAATCCTTGGCAGATTTATAGTAACGACCCCTACTGAACCGGTACTTTCACCGCTGCCGAAAAATCCGCCTCCTTTTTTTCGAAGTTCCCGCAAATCCAGGCGCAGGCGGCAGCACATACTGCGCACATCAGACGGCTCCATATCACTGTTAATATAATTTGAAAAATAAGGTGTTCCGTACTTAGCAGTCATTTCGAACAAGAGGCGGTTGTTCTCTGTATCCGACCAGTCAAAATCTTTTGTAATGGAATAGGTTGGAATAGGATATTGAAATCCCCGTCCTTCATAATCACCTTCAAGCATGATGGTAAGAAATGCCTTATTAATCATGTCCACTTCCTTCCGGCAATCCCCATAAGTAAAATCCATCAATTTACCGCCCACAATAGCAGGTCTTACAGCTAAATCCCCGGGTACTGTCCAATCCAGGGTAATATTTGTGAATGGGGCCTGCGTGCCCCAGCGACTTGGTGTATTAACCCCAAAGATAAATGATTCAATACATTTTTGTACCTGATCCTGATTTAAATTATCCGTTCTTACGAAGGGTGCCAGGTAGGTATCAAAGGAGCTGAATGCCTGGGCACCCGCCCATTCATTCTGCATAATTCCTAAAAAATTTACCATTTGATTGCACAGTGTAGCAAGATGTTTAGCAGGTGCAGAAGATGTTTTCCCATGTATGCCGCCAAGTCCTTCACTAATCAGCTGTTGAAGCGACCAGCCGGCACAATAGCCTGTCAGCATTGATAAATCATGTATATGCATATCTCCGTTTCTATGTGCATTTTCCACTTCTTCGTCATATATCTCAGAAAGCCAGTAGTTAGCGGTTATAGTCCCACTGTTGGACAGTATTAATCCTCCCACAGAATATGTAACGGTAGAATTTTCTTTTACCCGCCAATCCTCGTTCTTTACATAATCATCCACAACCTTACGATAATCCAATAGAGTTTTCATTACATTTCTTGCTTTTTCATGCTGCTTGCGATACAGGATATAAGCTCTTGCTACCTTTGCATATCCCGCCTGTATCAATACAACTTCCACTGCATCCTGAATCTGCTCAACCGTGATAACACCCTGTTTAACATCAGCTTCAAATTCAGCTGTTGTTCTCAGTGCCAGCAAATCCAAGACAGAATTATCATAATTGACGGATTGTGCATCAAAAGCACGCTGGATAGCACGACGAATTTTTCCGATTTCAAAATTAACAAACCTGCCATCCCTTTTTTCAACTTGATACTTCATAAAAAAACCTCCATCACATATAAATAGTTTTTTATCTTCTTAATTGTATACCGGGAACTATTCTTAGCAATTCTTGCATGATTTCTTCCAGTTCTTCATTTGAATAAGCAGAAAGCCCTATTTTCTGATTCGTATAATCACACATCAGCGGTCTGCTTCTTAAAAATGATTGAAGAAACCATCGTTCCCGGAAATTTGACCCCTTGCAGATGAATTCTGCCATCCTTATAAGTAGATCAATGGGATGCAATTCCCGCACAAGAGTCGTCCTGAGTTCATAGGAAATCTTATTTTCCCTTAAAAAATTCAGACTTTCATTCCAGTTCCTGTAATAAATTTCAATGATTCCACGATTTGCGTGACTGTTTAATCCGACAGTTTCAGCGAAATATTCCTTACAGTTTTTATAATCTAATGCAACATAGTCTACCAGTCCCTTAATTATCAAATCTTTTAATTTGTCAGCCAGCAGACCGTTTGTATCTAATTTTACAGCAAGTCCCATTTCTTTTATTTTGTATAGAAAGTCCGAAATATCATCCTGCAATAAAGGTTCCCCGCCGCTGACAACAACACCATCCAGCTGGAGCTTCCTTTGCTCAAGATATGAAAGAAATTCAAGGGCTGTTTTTTCTCCGTCAGCATTGTTTCTTTGATCATTTGTTAGAGCAATTTCTGCATTATGACAATAAGGGCACTTTAATTGGCATCCGCTTGTAAAAGCTAGAGCTGCTATAAAAGCCGGATAATCCTGGAGTGTAAGCTTCGTATATCCGCTTAATTTCATGGCACTACCTCCATCTTTATATAAGTCATACAAAAATGAAAAATCGCACATTCCCTGAACATGCGACCTTGTAAGCATTCGACATTTCTTTCCAGACCCGGGAATTCAATGTGATTTCCATATGATTCAGGTAATCGGACTTAGAATTTTTCAATTCAATACCGTAGCGGCCCTGCGCAGGATTCTCACCTGTTTCCCCGTCATCATATTTTAATATTATTTAGATAATCATATCCTACCACAATATATTGTGGCTGTCAACTAACATTTCTACTATATATAGTAAAATTTTATTTATCTCATTAATATTGCTTATAATTTTTTTTGATATAAGCTATATAAATTATACTATACTTTGCCTCACAGCTATCTTCGCCTTCCCGTCCTAAGACAGTGGCCTAACACTCATAAGTGTTCAGAAATTCCCTCAGCTTACACAGTGACCGGTTCGTGCAGGATTCTCACCTGACTTCCTTGTATTTTAAACTTTATTTTGTTTTGATAATATTACACGATGCTTTCAATTAGTC
>CAZAYQ010000021.1:0-19614 GCA_964489345.1 uncultured Clostridia bacterium
ATAAATTTATAATACCCGATTCTGTAGGAATCATTATTTTTTTCTAAAACTGCAGCCAGGTCATAGCCTAAATTGTAATAGTCTCCAAATGCTATATCCACCAGGTCCCAGTCAGTAAAAAATGAGCCCAGCCATTTCTTATTTAACCGCTCTCCGTTCCAGCTATAAAAGAAGGGCCTTTTTCTTACATCCTTATAAAATACAGTATCCTTATATACTCCAATAAATATATCTGTTTCACCGTCATTGTCCAAATTGCAGGCATCAACTTTCCAGGGTTTTATATCAGAAAAATCCTGCCTGTAAATTTCTTTTTCTTTTATAGTACCGTCCGCTTCTTCTATGTCATATATGGTGAAATCGCTTCCGTATTCTTTGCTTTCATGCATAGATATGGCCAAAATTTCATCATTTTCATCATTGTCTATATTATATATTTTATAGCTAAACAGTTCTTCATCGATGAACTTGCTGAATCCCTCATCTGTTTTAATATATAAATAATTGTCTTTTTCATATAAGTCATATATATTTTGTTCTACCCTTATTTCACCTGCACCATAATATTCAGGCTGTCTGTAGAATATACCGACAGCCCCTGTTATTATTATCAATATTATTATTAATACTCTTTTCATTTTACTCCCAATAAATAGCCATATCGTTTATGGTTACATTGTTTTCTTCCGCTGATATAAAAGACTTAGTCCAGGCAGGTTTATCAACCATATCTTCAGACGGACCTGTAATTATTATATCCTCAAAGTAAAAGGAGTCTTCATCTATTATCTTATTGCCGTCTTCATCATATATATCCATGGGTACATGGACGTTGTTTTCCTTGTCTTCAACCATAGCCACTCTTTTTACTCCGACCATTGTCTGCCATTCATGGTTAGTCAGCCTCTTATCCGAAAGAAATTCATAATAGTTGAACATGGCTCCCTTTGCTAAATATGTGCTGCCGTTGGTCTGACAAATTACATAAATTTCGCAGGGAAGGCCGTTTCCTATTTCTAAATAAGACCCCTTTGGAAACATGCTGTTAGGAGCAATTGTGGAAACATCGGCTATCAGAGCTGTAGTGAAATCATTGCTTGTGTCAATGTCTTTTGCCATGAGCTTCATCTGAATTGTTTTAATAATGTTGTCAATCATTCCCCCGTACCTGTAGAGTTCAATATTCTCTTCCTCAGAAATTCTTTGATTTGTGAGTTCTTTAATTGAAACATTCAATAGAGTATCCTGTGTCTTAATAATTTGATCTAACACCCGGCCCATATCGTCCTTAAGCATATTTCTTGCCGCCAGCTGTTCTTTCGTGTTTTCTGCAAGCCACTTAAGCTTTGCGTAAACTTCTATATTTGGCTCTACATAATTATAGGGTACTGTAAAATCAGGTCCGCCGCCCATTTCAGCTCCGGATTGCTTCATGTACAATATGCTGTCATGCTTTAATTCGGCATAGCTGCCAAGGGCAGTATGAATATTTTTGTCGGTCCATTTTTCACTCCTCATGAAAAAGGGCATACCTTCTTTATCCTCAAAAGATACAGCTGATGATTTAATAGACCACAGCCATCCTTTATATAAATCTGACTTCCATTCATCATCAGTAATTTGAGTTTGTTTTTCCTGCATATTCTTTAAATTTTCTTCGTATTTATCCCACTCTTCCTTTGGCTTATAATATGTATCCAAAAGCTCTTCTGCTCTTGTGCTGCCAAAGGATGCAGCCACATCAAGGCCTGAAGGTACCGGCCTAAATAAGGGGTCTATAAGGTTTTGCATTACTTCTGCATCAAAGGAATATCTTTGTCCCATGAACCTGAACTGTCTGCCTGTTGATGTAGTTACAGAAGAGTATTTTTGCTGAATTTTTGGTTCCGGCAACAAAAGTGCTTCCTCTAAAAGCTTATCCTGATAGGAGGCATCCTTAAATACATTCAGTGCAGGCGCCTGACCGTATACCTTTGTTATTAAGTCCCTTATTTCAAAAATCCCCAAGTCATCCGACATGCCTGTATAAAGTGCCGTAGCTGTATAAATATTTTCAAAATCTGTAAAGTTTTTCTCGTTTTCTAAAGCCAGGCAGGTAATGACCATTGCTTTTGTCAGACTGTCCATATCCAGTACCGGCTCTTCTTTTGTCTCATCGAAAACAGGGAATCCGCTTATACTGTACCACATCATTGTTTTAAAATATTTTTCAAGATTTTCATTTCCCGTATAGTGGCCCCTCACAGTAAACTGTGAATAATCCAAGTCCTTTGTGAATATAGGTGAATTGGCAAAATCAAAGGCTTCTTCAATAAGGGCTATCTCATCATCAGCCAAGGCTGCTGCTTCGCCAGGAATTTCAAGATCTTCAATGTTAGTATCCATCAATCTTGCTCCTGTTAAAAAATATGCCGATACAAATTTCAGTTCATCATTCAAATCTTTATATTCAGGATTATTGTACGCTTTTAAGCTTGCTTCAAGCATATTTTTTGTGAGAGATTGTAATTTGTTATAGAGGGAAGATACTTCAAGCAGTTTCAAGGAATTACCATAAAAAATATGGTATATATGAAGGGCGGAGTCAACTGTTATAAAGACAGGAGATTCCTTATACATTGGAAATTCATATATATGATGCATTTTCAAATAATCATAGCTTGGTTTTAGTACTACAAAACCATCTTCATAAATCGACTTTATCTGATTTTTAGTAAATCCTGTATATTGGCCTGAATTCACCAGGTTTGACAAATTTTCATTAACCTGGTATTTCTCCACTATAGGGGTAAGCTCAGGAAGGCTGAAAGGTACATCCACATTAAATTCTTCCATACTCATGTTCCAAGCCTGGGGCACAACGTTTTCAATAATTCCGGGTTCTTCTACCGGTTGTTCCGGCTCTTCCTGTGCATTTTTATCAGAGCATGAAGCAAGTAAAATAATACACAGCAATAAAATTAAAAGCTTTTTAATTTTCACGCTAAACCTCCTCGGGAACAGTGGGACAGCAGGGACCTTTAATAACTATCCAACTATTATTAATTTAATATTTTCTATATATGAATAGACGAAATTTATTGATCAATAGTTCCAAAACTTTGACAATACCCCTGTCCCCCTGTCATTATGCTTCTTCTGAAACAGGAGATTCCCCTAAAAAATCAAGCAATTCATAAGGCTCATCAATGAAATATTGTGCTCCCTGGTCTTTAAGAAATTCTTTGTCCCTAAATCCCCAGGTAACACAAATACAGTCTATGTTTGCATTCCTGGCAGTAAGAACATCTACTTCCGAGTCCCCTATATATACTGACTTTTCAAGGGATGCATCCAATTCATCAATGGCATAGCAGACCATATCAGGTGCAGGCTTCCTTTTAATATTATCTGATTGCCCAATTGCAGTTTTAATATAATTTTTAAAATATATTTTATTTAAACTTTTTACATTCTTATCACTTTTGTTTGATACTATTGCAAGCTTGTACTTTCTTTCGGACAAGACTTCCAGCAGCTCCATAACACCTTCATAGGGAGATGTTTTAATATTATTATGTTCCAAATAATACTTTTTATATTCATCAAGGATGATTTCAAAGTCAGGAGTATTGTGTCCATCGGGCAAAGCCTGCCCTAAAAGCCTTGCAGCACCGTTTCCAACAAAACTTTTTATTTCATCATAGGTTCTTTTTGGATAGCCGTATTTGTCCAATATATAATTAACACCATCCGTAATGTCTTCAAGGGTGCTAAGCAATGTACCATCTAAATCAAATATTATCGTATCAAATTTTTTCATATTCCACCTCTTCCAATCTTTGGGGACGGTTCTTTTTGTTTTGGGGACGGTTCTTTTTGTTCTTAAAATATCATTCTCTTCACGGACGATTCGCTTTCACTGTCAAATAAAACAATATACCCGCCCATCATCATTTTATTTTACTATAACACAAGTTTTCACTATTTAAAATTTAAAATTCTTTTTTCCTATATATTGACAATGAAATATATATGGACACTAATAATAACATTAGAGCTATTATTGGAGATAAAAATATAAATGTTTTAATTGTTTCCTCATCAGGCATTGAAAGACCAAGTTTAGACACCATCATCAATATTGCAATTGGTGTGAACAAGACTAACATCATAAGAATTCTTCCTTTTTCTACCCCGTACTTAAATAATAAAGGAAATATCACTGACATAACTGTTATTCCGGCAGATAATGATGCTAAACTAATCAATATACTTTCAATAGAATACATCTTCGAAAAAACCATGTTAACTAATATAGATAAAACAAAAGCTGCTGCAATAAAAATCATACCCAGCAAATATCTGCTTGCTACAATAACTTTTCTTGATATAGGCATGGTAAGGGCATATCTGTCCCATTTGCTTCTTTCATCATAAGACATTGCTGTTAATGGTATCATAACAGCTATCATCGTCATCATAGAGCTGAACATAGAAGAACTCTCAAAGACAGCACCATAAACAAAATAAAATATTACCAGTATCAAGTATACCTTTGCCTGTTTCTTTAAGTTTAATAAATCTTTTAAAATAAGTCCAGTCATTACATTTGCTCCCTTATAGTAAATATCATTATATCTTCTATAGAAGCTTTATCGATTAAAAAATTTCCGCTAATCTTATTTTTAAGCACTAAAGCTTCAATACCAAATTTATTTCTTCTAACTCCTTTAACGATGCTTTTATCTATGTTTTCAAATTCTTCTGCCGAGCATTTTAAAATACCGTAATTATCCAGCAAATTGTCCTTAGCTTCCGAGAATACTATTTTCCCTTTGTGAATAAAAGTTATATAATCACAGATTTTTTCCAAATCACTAATAATGTGAGATGAAACAAATATTGAATTGGATTCATCTTGTATAAACTCCAAAAATGTATCCAGGATTTCTTCTCTAACAATAGGGTCTAAACCGCTTGTTGCCTCATCCAGAATCAAAATTTCAGAATCATGTGACAATGAGACAGCTATTGAAAGCTTCATTTTCATTCCCCTTGAATAATCCTTAATGCCTTTATCAAGTAATATTGAAAATTTATTAAGAAAATTATAAAACTTGTTTTCATCCCAGGTTTTATATATTTTTTTTAGTATATGGTTAATTTCAGCAGCATTTAAATTCTCAGGAAAACTTGATTCATCCAGCACAACTCCAATATTTTCTTTTATAGAATCAATTTCAGACTTGTTGTCTTTACCTAATATTGTTATTGTCCCGCTGTCACGGTTGATTAAATCTAATATCAGCTTTATGGCAGTAGTTTTTCCTGCACCGTTTTCTCCGATAAAGCCCATTATACATCCCTTTGGCAGGGCAATGTTAATATGGTCTAATTTAAAATCCTTATATTCTTTTGTTACATTTTCCAGCTTTAATGCATATTCCATTTTATTCTCCTTCATAAATCAATGTCATCATTTCAATCAATTCATCTAGATTTATACCACAATTTTCGGACAGCTTAAATATTTCCTGCATATGTTTTTCTATTTCCTTCAGCAGCTGTTCTTTAATTAAATCTATATTCTTGCCTGCAACAAAGCTCCCTTTGCCGGTAAAGGAAACAATAAACCCTTCCCTTTCAAGTTCATCATATGCCCGCTTTGTTGTAATTACGCTGATTCTAAGCTCCTTTGCCAGAAGCCTCATTGAGGGCAGCGCCTCTCCCTCATTCAATTCTCCTGTAATGATAAGTGATTTTATCTGGGAAACAATCTGTTCATAAATAGGTTGGCCGCTTGAATTGCTTATTATTATATTCATTTTTCTCTCCACTATTGGTGTATATGCCCATTATATACATTATACCAGCTTTGTCAATATATTTTTGTTTTGGGGACGGTTCTTTTTGTTTTGGGGACGGTTCTTTTTGTTCCCGAAATCTTTGTTTTCTAAACTTCCCTTTTGTTTTTGAACCCTTCTTTTATTTCATTTAAACTCTATCATAAAATATGTCGATATTTGTAAATTAAATTGAATTTCTATATATCATAATTCCTTATAACTATAGATGAATCTTGTTTTAAATCAGATATCTTGGTACAATATTATTATAATGTACCGGGAGGTGGTATTATGCCAAGACAGCCCAGGGTATATAGCAAGACAGGCATTTATCATGTAATGATAAGAGGAATCAATAAAGAAAAAATATTTGCAAAAGGGATGTATAAATCCCGATTACTAAATATAATACAAGAAATAAGCGGAGAAGTAGATTTTAAATTAATTGCATATTGTGTTATGAACAACCATCTGCATTTACTGATAAAAGCTGGGAATAATGAGCTTACAACATTTATGAAGAAATTGAATATCAAGTATGCAATGTATTACAATAAGGTTGAAGACAGATATGGATATGTTTTTCAAGGCAGGTTTAGGAGCGAAGCAGTTGAGGACGAGGGATACTTGTTTGGAGTTTTGAGATACATACATAATAATCCTGTAAAAGCCGGAATTGTAAATAGCATGTTAGATTACAAGTGGAGCAGTGCTGATAATTATATCAAACGTGAATCAGAATTAGTTAATAATGAGTATCTCGACAAAATATTACATTTATTTGGCACAACTAAGAATTTTATTGATTTCCATAACTTGGATGATACTATTTTATATATTGATACCCAAGAAGAAGAAAGCGCAAAAAAACAATTTATAATTGATAATGTGACAAAGAAATTCATTAATAAATATCAATTTACAGATATTAAACAGATTAATCAAAAACGAAAGGAAGAATTAGCTGAAGAATTAATAAAGTTAAATGTTTGCACTTTAAAGGAAGTCGCCATACAATGTAATCTACCAATGGCTGCAGTCAGTTATTTAAATAAAAAAAATTAAAAGGATGATTTATCAAGGTAACAGAACTTGAATTTGAAGAACGAAAAGAACCGTCCCCAAAACGAAAAGAACCGTCCCCAAAATTAGTGGTCTATGCCGTCCCGGGATAATACTCCCTGACTGTAATAATGCTTTATTTCAACCATTTCTGTTACTAAATCAGCCATCTCGATGAGCTCGTCAGGTGCATACCTGCCGGTCAGCACCACCTCTGTTTCTTCAGCCTTATTTTTTAAAGCATTTACGACATCTGACACTTCAAACAATTTATAATAAAGTGCAATATTTATTTCATCAAGAATTACCAGGTCATATTCCCCGTTTGCCAGCAGGAAGGCGCATTCGTCCAGACCTCTTTTTGCTATCTCTTTGTCAACTTCATCAGGGTTTTCGTATATGAAGCAGCCTCTTCCCAATTGTTTTATTTTAATATTATCTAAATAATTTTCTATCTTTGTTTCATTATATTTCATATCCTTTACAAACTGCCCTATAAAAACCTTTTTGCCGGACAAAGCAGCCCTTATGGCAAGGCCAAAGGCAGCAGTCGTTTTCCCTTTTCCGTTACCTGTATATATGTGAATATAACCTTTATTCATTTTACACCTCATTCATTTTTATACTGCTTTTTTAACCTTGAAACAGTAGTGATATATACTCCGATAAAAACAAGAGTCCTCCTGTTATCTGACCTCAAACAAAAAGAACCGTCCCCAAAACAAAAAGAACCGTCCCCAAAAATTACAAAAATTATTTTTCACGATTATATTTAAAATATATTGCTAAATGGGTTGCGGTTGGAATATTTGCTATTATGAAAATAACAAATAATATTAATTTTGAAGATGTCATATTTATAGAAACTAAAACAATAAAAATTGAAACAACAAAAAATAATATAGCAAGCATGGGACCAAAATATTTGGTTTTCTTTTTTGCTACATATATTAAGGCTCCGCTTAGAACAGCTATTAAAATCAACAAAAATATTTCTTTGCTCATTATGTTTCCCGTCCTTTATCTATCTGTTTTCCTGAATCTGTCAATAAAATACAAACCCGGCATACATCCGAATTCCGGATTTTTCATAACAGCTATTCCCGTTCATTTTCCGGCATTAACAGTTCTTCTGCTAATTCAGCCATTTCTTCAGGAACATAAATATCTATTCCATACAAGTTTACACCTGTGTATATTTCCATAAGCTCACCGGTGCCTTTTGTCTTTTTTAACACAGGTATCCCGTATGATTTTAATTTCGCCATAATTATTTCTGCTTCCATGGTAGAAAGATTTGAGAGTAATAATTTTTCATCGGACATAGTTTTCTCCGCCTTTCATAAATTATGGTTGTCTTCATCAATCAGTATATCAAATAATTTTTCCCCTATCAACAATTGTTTGCCAGATTCCGGCTATGATTTTTGCTATTTAAAATCCTAAGTAAAAGGATCCTGCATCAGCAGCAAAAGCATACAGAAATACATAGCTTCAGTGGATGAATTCTTTAAATTCATCTACTGTAGAAAAATAATAATCAGAATTGTTTCTCATATACTCTTCTATTTCAGGAACTGAGTGAGACCATCCTGCTGCTGCAAACTCAACATTACAGCTTCTTGCCATGTCAAGTCCGGGCTTTAAATCATCCAAAACCAGCATTTCCTTATTACTCAAATTAAATTTTTTCATAGTTTCAATAATTGGATAAGAATTAGGTTTTCTTTGGTGCTCATCAAGTTCCCAACCAAAAATTATATCCGGTTTAAAACCGCAATGCTTAGCATAATCCCTGATTATATGCTGGCTTTCCGAATGTGATACAACACATATTATTCCACCTGAGTTTTTATACTCCTTTACAAATTCAGGGAAACCGGGATAAAAGTCCGGAGAATTTTCATTAACATAAGCCTTCCAAATCTCATATTGATACTGCTGCTCTGCGTCGCTGAATTTCATTATATCCTTACAAAGCCCGGAAAAACCCGGTGCAAAACAATAATTAACAAAATCATTAATACTTAACTCAATTTCAGGTCTTAATGATTTTAACGCCTCCTTAAAGGAAGGGTAATGTATGTCAGGTGTGCTTTTAACAGCCGTATCATCATGGTCTAATATTAAACATTTGTATTTCATTCACTGCTCCTTTTCAAGGGTATGGGATTATGGGACACTTGGTGTTAGTCCCCATTGTCTCACTTTACATTTGCTCGGCAAATTGAATTTTTACTCCATTGGGATCCTTTATTATGAAGTATTTTATTGAAGGATTAGGCTGAATGGGACCTGTAATTATATCTATGCCTTTTCCCTTAATAAAGTTAAGTTTTTCATCCAGTGATTCAACTCTAAAACCCAATGTCACACGGTTTCCTGCATCCAGTTTCTTTAAATTCTCATTGCATATGAGCTCAACCTTTGTTTCGCCTTGACCTAAAAATGATATTTCCATTCCAGGTCCCGCAGAGAATCTGTCAGCCAGTTTAAGACCGACTATTTCCTCATAAAATTTCAAGGATTCATCCATATTATCTACAAGCAGCGTAGTCCACAAAAATTTCATATTTTCCCTCCGATTTAATTTTTTCTATTATATTTTACCATAATAACTATATTATTTCATTAAAAAAGATTAATTGTATATTGTATATTGAGAAACTAAACCTTTAATATATCTTTTATCATTTCAGGCCGAATTTCCCAGATGTTTGCCTGAATTCTGAATATATCATCCCATTTATCAATTTCAAAAACTCTAATCCAGCTGTCCATCACTCTTTTTCTTTCATGAGGATAAAAATGGGCTGTTTTTTCGTCAAGAAATGAATAAGAATTTTTGTAGCCTTTGCTTTCTATGTCCTTTAAGTATTCTTCAGCATCCTTTTCATCCTTTGGAACATAGTGGTGGTTTAAAACGTAATCCCATTTCATTCCGTCAAAATACACTATGTCAGACCTGTCAACCTCCAAAACATACACTATTTCATATAAGGTAGGTCTCAGCATATAGTCTTCGCTGATGGAGCACCATATGGGAAATTCCACGCCTTCCGGTTTTGGAACTCTTTTTTCTGCCTCATCTGCAAACCATTTATATAAATAAATAATGTGGTCTGCTATAAGGTCGAATTTTTCCGTCAAATGGTCTCTTGTTATTCTGATTACCCCGTTCTTCTTCAAATCATCATAGCTTCTTCTATCCTGCCTGGTCCATAAAGTTACTTTATCCATAAAATACTCCTTGTTCCATTAATATAATTTGTATTTATTGTATTCATTATATCAGAATTTTTCATAAAAAAAAGCATGTTGTTTTTGTTCCACCATGCCTTTAGGTCTGTTCAATCAGAATAGTTATTCATAGTTGCCTACCCTTATATCATCAATCAGCCACTTGTTCCCTGTTTTTCTTACAATCAATTCAACCGGCCTGTAGACAGCACCGCCGCCTTCAGCCTCTGTGCTTGTAAGCTCAACGATCCTGCCTTTTATTGAAAATTCATCCTCAGACAGTCTTTCAATTTCAGTAATTTCAATACGGTCCGGCCAGGGGCTGGATGTTGTTCTTCCGGGTGCTCTCCTTGGATGAACCAGCCAGCTTTGCATAAGCTCATCCGTAACATAGGGGCTGTAATTTGCCTTTATTGCTTCTATAAGCAAATCCCTGGGAGCTAAAAGCGACACATTCTTAAGAGAACTTCCAAAATCTTCAACCAATATTATAACATCTTTACTTTCATCTTTAGAATTATTGTTATTATAAATTGAATAAATAATAAATGCAGCCATCAACAAAATTATAACTGCAATGATAATATAAAGCTGATTCCTTCTAATAAACATAAATATCCCCCCTATTTATGTTATACGGGAAGGGATGGAAAAATTACTATTTTTTTAAGACAAGATTTTCGGCAAAGGATTGTTCTTTAGCAGTTATTAAATTTTCTGCAATTATACATAGGATTATTATAAGGGCACCTATAATTCCTAAAGGGCTGAGCCTTTCTCTAAGAAGAAAATAAGATATTATTGCTGTCAGAATGGGCTGGGTGCATTGCAGCATTGACACAGCCTGGGCGGATATATGTTTTAAGGCTGAATTTTGAAGCATGTAGGCAATATTGGTACAAAATATGGCTAGATACAAAACAACCAGCCATGCAGGTGCAGTTACTCGGCCTAAAACTTCAGTGCTTTCAAATATCAATGCACAAGGCAGGCTTATTAAGGCAGTTATACCGGCCTGGACAGCAGATACTGCCACAGCATCCAGCTGCTTTAAAGATTCTTCTCCGAATACCAGGGCACCTGCTATGGATATAGCTGTTATTAATGCAGTTACCTCCCCTTTTCCAAAAACAAGGTTTTCTCCATCGAAGCAGAGAAGGTACAAACCTATAACCACAACAATTTGTACAGGTATATGAATAAACCTGTATTTCATTTTATATAACAAAAGTGCAAGTACAGGTGCAAAAATTACAGGCAGGCTCATTAAAAATCCAACATTTGTTGCAGAAGTCCAGTTCAGTGCAAGATTACAGGTAATATAGGCCGCTGCCATGCATATGCCGGCAGGCAGATAAACCTTGGGCTCAACGCTTTTTAAAGATGCAATTATGCGCTTGGCGAAAAATAACATAAAAACCAAAAATGCTATTGTAAAGCGAACTGCAAGGCTCCAAAATGGAGTAATGCTTTCAAAGGCAATTTTGGTCAGCGGATTGCCGAAGCCGTAAATGATGCTTTGAAGTAAAATAAAACCCATATACTTATATTTCTTCACACTTTCCATGGCAAACCTGCTTTCATGTTATGATAGAATATCCTGTAAACATTATTAATATTATATAATAAAAACTCAAATGATTCAATATTTTTATGTTGATATTATAAATCAATTTTTACATGAAATTCAGTTGTTTAATACAAAAAATGACGTTAACATTACCCGATTTATAACAATATCATGAGCTGAAAGCTTTATTTAATGGCTTTATTTAATGAATAAACACGATCATATCAGCTTAATGGTAAATTATTGGGCTAACAGTAAATTATTTTTAAAATTATAGAGACATTCTATAATAATTATGTTATAATAATAAATACTAGTTTGAGTTTTGTTTTCATGTTAACGGCTTTAACTAATCATTCATTAGTATTAATCAGGAGGTTAGATAGGAGGTTAGAGATGACATTACAGCAGTTGTATTATTTTAAAGTATTAGCTAAAATTCAGCATTTTACTAAAGCAGCTGAAGTGCTTCTTATAGCCCAGCCAAGCTTAAGTTATTCTATCGCCCAGTTAGAAAAAGAACTAAATGTCGAATTATTTGAAAGAAACGGTAAAAAGATAAAATTAAGTTACTTTGGAGAACGATTTCTTGAATACGTTGGAAAATCATTGGATACTTTAGACGAAGGAGTAATGATGCTAAAAACTTTGGCTGATTCTTCCACAGGAGAGGTTTCTCTTGGATATATTTATAGTGTCAGTTCAAAATTTATTCCTGGAATGATTAGAAAGTTTTACGAGGATGATTCTAATAAGCTAATAAAATTTTCATTAGTACAGAATTTGAATGAGCAGCTTTTAAAGGATTTGAAATCCAATAAAATAGACTTGGCTATTTGCCCTAAGCCTGAAAAAGGCTTCAAATATGCGAAAATTTTTAAACAGCAGCTTTATTTAATAGTGCCCAAGAAGCATCGATTTTCCCAAAGAAAATGCATTGACATTACCGATATAATAGATGAACCCTTTGTTGCATTAAGCAAAAGCAGCTATCTCAGAAACATAGTTGATGATATATTCAAAAAGTCTGATTTTTCTCCTAACATTGTTTTTGAAGCAGAGGAATGTAATGCAGTTATTTCTTATGTTTCTCTTAATTTTGGCATCTCCATAGTTCCTGAAATACCGTCCATGTACAAACATGTAAATACAGTAAAAATTTGCAATTTCCCCCTAGAAAGGGAGATATACTTATGCTGGGGAGATGACAAATATTTATCTCCTGCAACTATTAAAGTAAAAGACTTTATTATGAAGAACTTCAGCCTTTCCACATAAAAGCACCCTGCAAAAACAAGCAGAGTGCTTTTATTAATATATTATTATTTATATTTACCCCTTTTAAATTTTTAAACTAACTTTAATCAGGAGCTGCTTTATTGTTCAAGTGCCCCCAGCAGAGAGTCCACATAATCCTGTCCGATATCTTTGCCTATTGACTCATATACACCTTTTGCCTTTTCTAATACCTGGTCAACAAAGCTTGCTTCAAATTCCACTAATTCCATGCCGCCGTCTATAAGTATCTGCTTATTGTCTTCATTGATTTCAGTCAGCTTTGCTTCAATTACTACAGCAGCTTCATCTACAGCCTGTTGCAATGCTTCTTGATACAAGGGGTCAAGGCTGTCAAATTTACCTGCATTGATTAAAAACTGGTTGCAGTACAAAATATGGTGGGTCATAATCAGGTAATCCTGAACTTCCTGCAAGTTAGCTCCTACACAAGTATCTGTAGCATTTTCCTGGCCATGTACCAGTCCCTGCTGTAAAGAAATATATACCTCCGGCCATGGAAGGGGTGTAGGCGCTGCTCCCATTGCCTGCCAGAATGCCATATGATTTTTATTTTCCATGGTTCTTATCTTCAATCCGTTGAAATCATCTATTGATTGAATATTCTTGTTGGAGGTTGTTTCTCTAAAGGTCCCTCCCTGCAGGAAATGCAGGCAGTACATATTCTTCGCCTTGTAAGCTTCGTTTATTTTTTCGGTAAAGGCGCTTTTATTTAATGCATAGTCAATAGTTTCAGCATCGTACTTTGCAAATACCATAGGAAGGTCAAATATAGCTACCTCTGGTACGAAAGATACGGTTTGTGCAGTTTGTGCTATAACAAAATCAATATCACCGGCAAGCATTTGTCCCTGAAGTTCCTGGTCATTTCCAAGCTGGCTGTTGGGGAAATAATCTATTGTAAGCTTACCTCCGGTTATTTCATTAACCTTCTCAACAATAAGTTCGCCATAGAGCTGGGCTGCAGCACCAACTCCTGCATTGTCAGCACCTATTAAAACTACAGGTTGAAGTGCATCAAAACCTCCTGGTTCAGGCTGTTCAGACTGTTCAGGCTGTCCAGGCTGTTCTTCGGGCGGTGCAGGCGCCGGAGCTTCCTGCTGAGTACAAGCTATGGGCAGCAATGTCATTGCTGCTATCAACAATATCATCAATAATTTTTTCACTTTTTTCCTTCCTTTCTTTTTTTAGAATTTATTCTTGAATCCTTTTACAGGAGTGCAAGACTGAGCCATGGTACATATGTTATTATAAAGAGCACTATGCCGAATGAAAATATAAAAGGCATAGCTTTTTTTGCTACTGTCATTGGAGGTGTATCGGATAAAGTTCCCGCTACAAATAAATCCAATCCAAAGGGCGGTGTTGCCAGCCCTATAGATAAACAGCAAACCATAATAACTCCGAAATGGACAGGATGTACACCTAAAGCTTGAACTGCCGGCAGCAGTATGGGTGCAAGTATAACAATTGCCGGTCCAGTGTCCATAACCATTCCAAGGAGTAAAAATACAATTACTATACCAGTCAATACAGTAAAGCTTGTTGTAAAGTTGTCTAAAATAAATCCCTCAATAATTACCGGAGCCTTAGCTAATGCCAGTACTCTTCCAAAGGCAATTGCAAATGCAAGAACGAAGCAAAGAGGTGCATATGTTCTTACTGCCTTTGCCAGAAATGGGATTATCTCCTTAACTGTAAACGACTTGTATATAACCAGTGAAACAAACAAAGAATAAAACACAGAAATACATGCGGCTTCTGTAGGAGTTACATAGCCTGAATAAATTCCCCCAAGTACGATAATCGGTGAAAGCAGTGCCCAGAAACTCTCTAAGAAAAGTTTAAATAAACCTTTGTCCCTTAGCTCCTTCATCTTTGCATTTATTTTCTCTTTGTCCTCTCCCTTTTTCCTGCAATAATACACGGCATAAACCATCATACCCAAGCCTATTGCAATACCCGGCAATACGCCGCCCAGGAAAAGTGCTCCCGTGGAAACACCCGTTGCCAGCGAGTAAAGGACAAAGGGTATGGAGGGCGGGATAATTACCCCAAGTCCTCCCGATGTGGCAATCATACCGGCTGCCCAGGTTTTATCATAACCCATTTCAACCAAAAACGGTATTGTCATGGAACCTACAGCCGCTGTTGTTGCGGGACCGGAACCGGAAATTGCACCATAGAACAAACAGGTTAATATTACAGCACAGGGCAGTCCTCCGGTAAAACCGCCTACAAAGTAAGCAAAGAAGCTGAATAATCTTTTTGATATGCCTCCTTCTGCCATAAGTACTCCACCCAGGATAAACAAGGGTACTGCCAATATTGGGGTTGAATCTGACCCTGAAAAGCTGTTAGCTATAAGCTGCTGAATTGAGCTTCCGGCACCGCCGAGAAAAAGCGGAGTCAAAGCACCAAGAACCATGCTCATGGCTATGGGTACTGCAAATACCAAAGCAACCATAAATACCAGAAATATCCACAAAGCCATTAGTCGTCACCCCCTGAATCTTTTAAATCGTCATCAAGCTTAAATCCGGTTGTTTCTACTTCTTCCTGTGCTTCTTTTAAGGTAGCCTCCAGTGTTGTTTCAATTTCTACATTGAAATTTCTTATGTTGTCTACTATTTGCTGGGCTGTCCTTATAGAAGCCAGTGCAAAACCAAGCACGGTGCATAAATACATTATCCACATGGGTATATGCATTGCCGGTGAAATTTGTCCCGTTTTATGGATTATACCGGCATAGGTAATTGCATACCTGAAAAAAACCACACATATTGCTAATATAATTAAGTTAGCCAGAATCTCTATCGCCCTTCTTATTTTTGTTGGCAATAAATCCATTACAAGTCCGACCTTCAGCATATTGCCCTTTTTTATCGTATAGCCAAGGGATAAAAAGACTGTCCAAATATAGCAATATCTTGAGAATTCCTCAGGCCATGTCATTGAGTTGAAAAGATTTCGAGCTACTATTTGAGCCATCATAACACAAGATATAAGGGCTAAAAGAACTACCATAATGGCTTCTTCAAAATGCTCATTCAACCATTTTATTGCAGACATTAAATTCCCTCCTTTTGTTGGAAGTTAATATTTTATGCTTATTTTTTCTCAGAAAGGATATTCATAAGCTCCTGCCTCATAACTTCAATAGGGGCATCCTTTCCGCTCCAAAGTTCAATCTGCTCAGCCCCTTGGTATAAAGACATGCCCAAACCATTCATTATAGAGCAGCCCATTTCTTCAGCCTCAATAAGAAAACGAGTTTTTGACGGATTATAGGTTGCATCAAAGCATACTTGACCGGAACGAAGAAATTCCTTTGGTACAGGGGTCTCTTCCAGCTTGGTAACCATTCCGAGACCTGTATTATTCATAACAACATCTGATTTTTGGATTTTATCTTTTAGCATAAGAGCATCATTAAAATCCACCAATTCGGCAACAGATGCAAAATTTTTGTTTATGTCAGCAACCAGCTGCTCGGCCTTTGACATGGTTCTGTTGGCAATATATATCTTTTTAGCCCCATAATAAGCTAATACGCTGCTTATTGCCCTGCCTGCGCCTCCTGCTCCAATACAGAAAAATGTTGATTCTTCAATATTTATATTCGGCATTTCTTCCTTTAATGCTCTGAAAAATCCCATCCCGTCCGTATTGTAAGCTTTCAGCTTTCCATCAGGCAGGATGACAACTGTATTGCTTGCATTCATTTTTTCACATAGGGGATCTTTTTCATCAACATATTTCATTATTTCAACCTTGTTGGGTTTTGTAACTGCAAAACCTGCAAAACTCATATATCTTATTCCATTTACTACATCAGGCAGGTGTTCATTTTCCACTTCTGAGTAAAAATACAGCATATTTATTCCTGCAGCTTTGTAAGCTGCATTCTGCATTCTTGCTGCATATGACTGAGACAACGGTTTTCCAAGCAATGCAATCATTCTTGTATCAATGTTAATATTCATACTTTCCTCCTTGAACAGCTTATGCTATTCTATTTTATTATTGGCAAAATAATCTTTTGCAGTTACAAGACATCTTGCAGCGTGGCCTGCAGCTCCCCTTGCTTCCATCTCCTTCGAATTAGGGAGTTCAATTGATATGGGATTATCGGGCATAGCCAGGAACATTCCTTTAAGATCAATTCCTCCTTCTCCCGCATAAAGCCTTCCTTCTCTGGCAACTCCAATCATGGAGGGATCCTCCAATGACGGAATATCCAAAGGACCGTCACACAGGTGAATAAAACCGAACCTTTTCCTGTCAACTTTTTTAAGGTCTTCAGGGCTGACCAAGGATCTGTGAGCATGCAGGGTGTCTACCATTAAGTATGCATTAGGTCTGTCCACCTTGTCAAGAAGTTCCAAGGCCCCGTTAAGAGCCGGTATTCCCGAAAATGTTACAAATTCAAGGTTAACCTTTAAATCGTATTTTGCTGCCAAATCACAAATTTTTGCAAACTCTTTGTAAGCGTATTCCTTATCCTTAGTCCAAACACTTGACAATACATCTGTTGCACCAAGCTCGGCTCCTGCTGCAAATGCGGATTCATAATCCTCAACTTTCAAATCTTCCCTTACTCTTGCAAGCTCAATATCCATAAGTTTTATGTTATTTTGTTCCAATGCATTTCTTATATCCTTGAATAATTTCCTGTCCAAATCAAATTGAAACAAGGGTTCATTAGGCAGGTGCATGGGAATTGGCCTAAGACTGACAAAATCATATCCTGCCCCAGCAGCAATTCTTATCTGATCAACAGGATTTGTACCAGGTATGGTCAGATAAGCAAGTGAAAATTTTCTCGACATATTTTCCTCCTTAAACAAGATTATTTATGGGATGTGGAATGGTCCGGCGGCATATATTCGCCTTCTTCGTTCCTTACCAATTTTCCGTTGACAATGCCCGGTTTTGGATTATAAATATCATTTATGTTCCAGCTTCCAGGTGTGGGCACTGCTATATTTTCCATAGGCACATCCATCAAGTAGGGCTTGTTGCTCTTGATTGCTTTTTCAAGTTCAGGCTTGAAATCATCTGCGGATTCTATCCTTACTGCATCAACACCGTAAGCCCTGGCTACCTGAGCCCAGTTTGGTGAATATGGCTTTCCGTCAGGTGTTGTAAATACCGTTCCGAAATTTGTTTCATAATTTGAATACTCAAGTCCTGCTATAGTCCCATAGGCAGAATTGTTCATAACTACCCAGACTACAGGAATGTTTTGTTCTACGGCTGCTGCCAAAGCTCCGGGGTTGACCCCAAATCCGCCGTCTCCAACAAGAGTCATAACAAGCTTGTCAGGTGCAGCAAGCTTGCCGCCGATAAGTGCAGAACCTCCGAATCCCATTGTTGCAAGTCCAGAGCTGTGGTGGATGGTCCCGGGTATTGTAATATCAAATTGCTGGGCAACTCCATTTTTATTCCAGCCAACATCTGTAAAAATAATTGTATCTTCCGGTATAACCTCTTTAACATCCTTTAAAATTCTTTGAGGTGTCATTGGAAATCTTCCATCATTGGAAATTTCTACATTTGACTCCTTAAACTCAGACCGGTTTGTTTTAATCATTTCCTTTAATTCCGGCCTGTCAATTCCTTCCGGCAAAAGAATCTTTGCCTCATCAAGAATTTGCTGCAAGGCCAGCTTCAAGTCGGCAATTGCACCGATTGACACAGGATAATTCCTGCCTATTTCTGCAGGGTCAATATCTATCTGCAAAAATTCTGATTTGTTCATGTCAAAGGTTACGCCTGTGTACCAGCTTGAACTATCGGCTTCTGCAAAGCGTGTTCCAAGACCAAGTATTAAATCTGCATTTGCCGTAAGTCTATGTGTAAATTCAAGTCCCCAGAATCCTGTCTGTCCAAGCATCAAGGGGTGGGTATCTGATATGCATCCCTGGCCCATAAGTGTTCTTGAAACAGGAATATCCAAAAACTCAGCAAGTTCCTTGAGCTCTTCTGATGCACCTGCTAAAAGTATTCCTCCTCCAGCATGAATAACAGGAGCTTTGGCTTCAATAAGTTTCTTGGCTATTGCCCTTGCAGCATAAGGTGCCAAAGCAGGCTTAATGGTTTCCGGGCTGTCCTTAAATGTGCGGCCGAATAATTCTTCATCAATTTTTTCAGAAAATACATCCATGGGAACTGATATAAGAACCGGTCCCGGTCTCCCGCTTTCAGCAAGTCTGAATGCCTTATCCAGAATTTCAGGCAGAGCTTCCGGATCATCAACTCTCCAGGCTCTTTTTACAATTGGTTTTAAAAGTTCATATTGGGAAGCATCCGAATGAAGGTTTACTTCCTGATGAGGGTGTTTCCCAAAATAGTATCTTGGAACATCCCCTGCAATAACAACCATGGGTATTGAATCAAAAGATGCATTTGCTACACCCGTTACAGTGTTTGCCAGACCGGGCCCCAAATGGCAGAGTACAACCCCCGCCTTTTTTTTGATTCTTGCAAATCCGTCGGCAGCCATGGTTGCAAGCTGCTCATTCCTGAATGATATATATTTTAGTTTTTCACTTCTTGATAAAGCATCCAAAAAGGCGATTACGGTATGACCGCATAAACCAAATATATATTCTA
>CAZAYQ010000022.1:0-18203 GCA_964489345.1 uncultured Clostridia bacterium
GCAACAGAACCAGTTGTTTTCACAGATATCACAGAGGAATATAAGTTTGCTGAAGAAGCTATTTATGACCTTGCCAGGAGAAAAATAATCGACGGCATGGGCGGCGGACTTTATGCACCGGGAAATGAGTTTACAAGAGAACAATTCTGCAAAATAATAGTTGCGGCATTGGAATATGAACTTAAAGATTACCAGGGAGGATTCAGCGATATAGCTGATGACAGATGGTCAGCCCCATATGTACAAGCTGCTGTTGATTCAGGATTGTTTGTAGGATATCCTGACGGAACATTTGCACCTGAAAAAGTGATAACAAGACAGGAGATGGCCCTTGTTGCTGCCAGGGCAGCAGTTATAAAAGGATTGGTTGAACAGACAAAAGTAGATAAGTTTGTTATGGAAAAATCTGATTACACAGACAAAGAAGATGTAGCAGACTGGGCAGGAAATGCTGTAGCATGGCTTGAAGCACAGGATGTATTTGTGGGAGTAGCAGGGGAAAACTTTGAGCCTGCCAAGAATGTTAATCGTGCGGAAGCAGCCTTGGTAGTCTTTAATACACTCTTTCCTCAGCCCAAAGAAGAGCCTGTAACGGAATAATATAAAAATTAATTAAAGAGCGATAAATGATGTTCGCTCTTTTATTGTAGAGGAGGTAATTATGGCAAGGAAAATTGCAATATGGCTCTTGATTATATCCATGATTATTATGAATGCAATGCCTGTATTGGCATCTCAGCCTGAGCTTGTGATCACAGGCACGGGAATGAAGGATGAAGTAATAATTTCATCAGGAGACTGGTCAAAATATAAAATGATTGAGAGAACTTATTCCTCAAACAACAGCCTGGGATTTCATAAAATCGTGAAAGCAAAAGGATATGATTTGTTTGAACTGATTGGAGCCGGATTAAAAACAGACAAGGATTACAGTGTTAAGTTTACATGCTCTGATGGTTTTGAATTTACCAATACTCTCAGCGAACTTAAAAATGTTTACTATTTCAGTGATTTTAGCCTGGGGACCAAGGAAACAGTAATGCCCATGATAGCAAAATATACAAAGGAAATAGCTGATTTTCCGCAAAAAACATTTGCTCCTCCGGTTACATGGACAGATATGCCTATAACAGAAGCTGATTTTGATAAGGGCTTTCCAAAGCTTGTATTCGGACAAACTGACATCGATGATATGAATATGTCTAAATGGGGCAAGGAAATAGTTAAAATCACGGTAGGTGAAGACCTGGTAAAAGTAACTCCCTCATCTCCTTACAAACACATCAGTCAGGAAGGAGAGCCCTACAATGTGGATGCCATAACAGGAGCAACCTTTACAATTGAAGGGCCCGGAGTTGAAGGATACAGAGCTGTTTCATTAAGGCAGATAGAAGAAGATACAAAAGGACAGTCTTTAGATATATATTATGAAAAGATAGACGGTAAGGTTGTTGAAAATTCCTATGAGGGAATAAATGTAAAATATTTAATTGATAATTATGTTAAAGCAAAGGATAATGCAGGCAATATAACATTTAAGGACAAATCAAGACAAAACATTTTAACAGTTAATATTTCAGAGGCAGATAATTATTTTGTTGCCTACGGCATCAATGAAGTGCCCCTGGTATACCTGGATACGGAAGAAGGTTATATTAAAGCAAAGTACAATGATGACGGGTGCTTTAAGCTGGTATATAAGCAAGATAAAAGCACTGCCAAAAATTTCTCCAACGTAGCATATATTTACATTGAAGAAAAGGATGCAAAAAATATTTACGAGCACTCCTACCCTCCCTACAATGCCCCTAAATATACTGATTATGAATTGATACTTCACGGGGACGGTTTAGGGAAGGAGGTAAGGTACACAGTCAAAGAGATTGAGGCGATGAAGGAGCTTCACCTGGTGAAAGAATACAGCCTATCAAACAGTGAGTATTTTTGGTATTACAATACATACAAGGGTCTTCCCTTGTGGGACTTATTGCTGAAAGCAGGTTTAGATCCAAGTATTGATGAAAACACCAGCGTGCGTTTCATTGCTGCAGACAATTATAATTTTGCACCAATGACTATAAAACAAATTAAGGATGATTCCTTATACGGCTATTATGAGAAAAGTGCATTGGATAAAGGCGACGGAACATTCCCGGGAGAATATGTAGATCCTGTTTATACTAATTATCCGGTATTGGTTGCCTATGGATACAACGGCTATCCTTATGTGAACAGACCTGCGGATGAAGGATTTAATCCGGGACTTGGCAATGACGGAGGACCGATTAGAATAATTTTCGGCAAAACAAATTATAATGATACAAACGGCTCCAACCAGGTACAGTTTGCAAAGGAAATAATTATTGGTGAAGGTGAATCAATTGCTACCGATACTCAAGGGACAGGGGAAGGTATCAGCACAGAATTAGATATTGATGAATCCTGGGGGCACAATCAAGGTGTATATAAGGAATACTTGGACATGCCGGTACTTCGTGTTACAGGCTCTCAGGTTAAAAACCCCATGACATTTACCTTGAGGCAGATTGAAGCAATGACAAAATATTCGGTGAGAGATACCTATACCGGTGACGGTGTACTTGAATTGCAGGGTGTTGTTCTTTGGGATTTAATAAATGAAGTGGTAGGACTTAAGGATGATGTGGATGCCCCCAGTATAAGGGTATTCAGCGGACAGAATTACAACCAAATATTAAGAAGCAATGAACAGGTAATTAACGGAGTTTTAAATTCTCAGGGTCAAAATAAGAAAATAATCTTAGCTTATGCAGCAGATGGGTTTCCCTTAGTAGCAAATGAATCAAGCATAGGATATGCAAATAACAATGCTTATGGTCCTTTAAGACTCATTATTGAAGAAAATAAATCCATGTGGATTAAATGGGCTGACTGTGTGCTGGTTGGCACAGGTGATTATGAAGCGCCTGAAATGAAGGATGTAATACTATTTGATGATGTTGAAGAACATTGGGCAAAAGATAGTATTCTGGCAATGGCAGCAATGGGCTATGCAAAGGGAAGCGATGGTTTATTCAGACCAAATGATAATATAAGCAGGGCAGAATTTGTATCATTGCTGGTAAGAGTGCTGGCTATAGAAAATGAAAATACAGCTTCTAATTTCGCTGATGTAAAGAATGAGGACTGGTTTGCCAAAGATGTGGCAGCAGCAGCAGAAAAAGGATTTATTAAAGGCTATGAAGACGGAACATTCAAACCCGGTGCCCCTATTACAAGGCAGGAAATAGGTACTGTAATAGGCTCCCTTTTGGAAGAAGAAATAACAAATGCTCATGAAATATTGTCTGTTTTTGACGACCAAGTTGCCCAGTGGGCAAAGGTAAATGTTGCAAAGGCAGTTAAGGCTGAAATTATCAAGGGCCTGCCCGGCAATATTTTTGGAGGAACACAAAATACAACAAGAGCTGAAGCAACTGTAATGTTGTTAAGGTATTTAAACAAATAATTGAGGGGGAGGTTTACCTCCCCTCTTAAGAGGTGTAGTATGAAAAAATTATTGATTATATTATTTACTGTATTTTTTATATTGTCAGGATGTTCTGCGGCAGACCAAAGCCCTGCAACAAATGAAATTAATGAACCTGTAAATGAAGTAAATAATAATGAAATAAATGAAGATAAAACAAAAGAGCCTGAAGCTCCCAAACTGCAAGATACAGCAGATGATGATAAAAGCGAAGAAACTCTTGACAGCCGGGAAATTACAGAAGAGGTGCAGACAGATGCAGAAAATACAATAGAGGGAGAGGATAGCGAAGAACCTCTTACAGTAGATCAGGCGGATGATGAAAATGCCCTGAAAATACAAGGACTTGCAGAAAATGAACTTTCTCTTTCTTTAGATGAATTAAAGGCAATGAATGATATTATTTTTGAAGCTGATTTTTATTCGCTTAACAATTTTGGAACAACAGGTTATACACATTTTAAGGGTGTGAAGCTGTGGGACCTCCTTGAAAGCAAAGCCCTGATGAAGCCTGAGGCTTCTAAAATATCAATTACTGCTCAGGACGGATACAGCATGGACTTTACCCTTGAACAAGTTAAAATGGAATATATGGATGAAACAAATCCTGACAATAAATATCCCATGATTATAGCATGGGAAGAAAACGGCCAAGAATACTCTACAGATGAAGGAGCCCCCTATAAATTAGTTGTAGGCCAAAAAGAAGCCGGAGATATAAATAAGCCCCAATGGGTTTCAAATATTGATATAGTCGTTATTGAATAGGTGGAAATATGAAAAACAAATATATAGCTATAATTCTAATAATTTTAGTTGTTGTGGCTTCCTTATTTTACATGCTTAATGATTCTTCTCATGAAGAAAAGGCAGTGAGGGTATTTTATCCTGATGCAACAAAAGTTAAATTAGTAAAGGATGTTGCCGACGACCTGCAAAGTTCCCTGTATTTTCCCGCAGTAAAAAGAGCCTATGAGGTAGACGGAAAAATTTCTGCATATGTAGTAAGCTGTGTGGGATATATAGGACCTATCGAAGTTTTAGCTGCCATTGGCGATGATGATTCTTTAATTGGAATTCAAATTTTAAAACATGAAGAATCACCTGACTATGCAGACCATATGGAATATGATTACTTTTTGGACAGGTTTAAAAATCTGCCGGCAAATAAATATTTAAATTTGGTAGTCCTTGATAAGGAAGCTGCCGAAGATATTATTCAGTTAACAGGGGCCACCATAAGCTCGCAGGCTGTGGTGAATGCCGTAAATGCCGCCATCGGCTCATATCAGTATTGGAATAACAATGTACAAATGGCAAAGGTCCCTGATGTGGTAGCCCAGGAAATGTGGCAGAAGGACCTTAATTCTTTTGCCATAAACTGGGAGGGGGGATCTGTCCGGATAAATACTGATGAAATTAAAAAATATGACCAGTTGGAAATGGATGTAACCTTAATAAATACAACGGGAACAGAAACGGATATGCGTGTAAAGGGGCCTTCTCTACGCCATGTATTGGATAAGGAAGGTATTGACTTGAGTGAATATGCAGGTATAGGCGTAACCGGCAGGGACGGATACTACACCATGATAGATGAGGAAAAGTTAGCTGTAAATGATATAATACTTACATGGCAAATAGATGGAAAGAATATAAAAGATGCAGAAAAACCCGTTAGAATTTCTGTTCCTTTGGAACTTGGCCCATATTGGGTGAAAATGGTTACAAATATTGATTTATATAAGGAAATATCCCCCAAGGATATTGATAAGGTACACATGTTCAACCCTTTGACCGAAGATATTGAGCCCTATTATTATGAATACTACGGCTCTAAGGATAAATCCATAGAAGTAGGTAAAATTTTAAGAAAATTTGATCTGGTTGATGAAAAGGGATTTTTCACCATGTCAGCAACAGATGGTCTTGCAAAACATGAAACCATATCATTGGTAAGACAAAGATATTTTTTAAAGGTTGAAGGAGACAATGCTCCAATGAACATTGCCCCAAATTTTAAGCTTGGAATGAATGTAAAACATATGACTCATTTTTCAACAACTAAGGATGCCGTGATTTTCCCTGAGAAAATGATTGAAATTGTGAGAACAGAAACAATTGAAGGCTATGAAGGAATGCTTCTGGAAGATGTGCTGCTGGTTGCAGGCATGAGATGGCATGAAGATGATAATTTTTTAGCAGTAGATAAAAATGAAGAAAGCTATGATTTATCTGCAAAAGATTTATTGAAATGTTATTTGATATATAAAGATGGACAAGTAAGCCTATATAAAGATAAAGAAATAATGGCGGGACTTTTAAGGGTTGAAAAGAAATGAAACTTAGTTTAAGAAGCAAAATACAAGTAACCGTAACTTCTGCGGTGATATTGTCATGCTTGATTTACTGTCTGTATATAAATGAAATAATTGATTTTAGAATTCTCTCAATTGCAGATTTAAATCCATACGGGGGATGGAGTGCCCTTAAGTCTTACTTTACGGATTTATCCTACAGATGGAGGGGATTTTCAAGAAGCATTGCCTTAACAGCAGGAATAGCTCTTAATGCATTGTTGATGGGAAGAGCTTTTTGTGGATATATTTGCCCCATTGGAGCAATGCAGGATTTTTTTAAGCATTTGGGTGGTAAATTGGGGCTGAAGGAAGTCAAATTTTCTCATAAGCCTGAACTGCTTAAATATATTATTTTAATTGCTATAATGATTTTAAGCATATTCGGCATGGGAAACATAATTTCTCCGCTTTCACCCTGGCTTGCATATTTGAATATTTTTATAGGGGCTAAATTTCAAATTGGAACACTAATCTTATTATTGATTATCCTTGTATCTTTGATTGGAAGAAGAATATTCTGCAGATATTTTTGTCCTTTGGGTGCATTTCAAAGCTTGTTATATGCGGCAGGCCCTTTAAAAATTAAAAAAGGAAATTGTGACTGCTCATATTGCCTAAAAGACTGCCCCGTTTCAGAGCAGGCCAAGACAGCAGAAGAAATATCACCTGAATGCATTAACTGCTTAAAATGTATAAATAAATGCATCAGAAATAAAGATGGTTTTTCTCTGAATTTTGCTAATAGAAAGCTTAAGGATTCAACCTACATAATAATATGCATCTGTATAATTGCAGGCTCATATATATTGCTTCCTTTAACAGTACCGGGTTCTTCGGTACAGGCAATGCTCTCAATTACCGGCATAAATGACGGAATCTATGAAGGTTTGGGTATGGGCTTCGGCGGGATAATGAATACGGAAGTTACCGTTAAAAATGAGAAAATAATAAATATAAAAGTGCTGTCACATGGTGAAACTACAGGCTATTACGAAGAAGCATTCAGGGAATTATCCTATGAAATAACCAAAACGCAAAATTTAAATACTGACATGATAAGCGGAGCCACCTCAAGCTCCAGGGGCTTTTTAAACTCTGTAAAGGACGCTGTAAATAAATCTTTAGACAATTGAGCAAAGGTGAAAATATGCTGAAAAAATTTTTTATTCTTATAGCTTTAATATTTGTTTTAACAGGCTGTTCTCAAGAAGAGCCCTCATTAACCGTAAATATTGACGGTAAAAATGAAGCAGTTGATACTGAAATAATTTTTACCCATAAAGAAGCTCTTACATTTCCTGCTGTTGTAAGAAGCAGCGGCGCCAAGCCTGTTGAAACTGAATACAAAGGAATTGAACTTTCAAAGCTTTTTGAAACATTGGGCATAGATATTTCAAACTACAGCAGGATTACCTTCAATGCTTCTGACGGTTACAGAATAATTTTAAATGTTGAAGAAGTCAAAGAGCCCTCAAATGTTTATTTGACATTTGAAAGGGACAAGGAATTGCTTAAATCAAAGAAGCAGGGAGGGAATGGTCCTTTCCAGCTGATTATAAGAAGGGACCCTTTCAGCCAGCGCTGGATTAAGCATGTGGATGAAATAATACTTGAGTAGGGGTTTTTATGGTAAAAAGGCTTCTTTATAAATTTTCAGTATATAACCTAATTATAATAGCAGTAGTATCTGCCCTGGGAATAGCGACAAAACCGATTGTAGTGCCATTGGTTCACATTATAACGGGCCCCTTGTTTATTCCTGGAGGGGCAATTGCCGGCGGCTTTTATATGTTTTGGCTGGTATTGGGTGCAGGTTTTGTAAAAAAAACAGGCACAGGCACATTGATAGGGATTGTTCAGGGAATACTTGTTATTGCAACGGGAACCATGGGAACTCACGGCATCATGAGCATTGTTTCCTATACTCTGCCGGGAATAGCTGCAGATATTGTATTTTTATTTTCTAAAAATAAAAAGTACAATATTCTTCACTATGTGTTTGGCTGCTTAGCTGCAAATGTTACAGGAACTCTTATTTCCAATATATTATTTTTCAGGCTTCCTTTTGTTACAGTTATTTTAATATTGTCTGCTGCAGCTTTGTCAGGAACTATAGGCGGGCTTATAGCATTCAGCATAAATATAAACCTCCAAAAAATGAATATTTCAGAGGAGTAAAATGAAAAAGTTATTGTTAATAATTTTAGTATTTTTAACCGGCTGCAGTGCCAAGGCAAATGAAACAGAATTAAAGGGTATAAATATATTCAACAAAGATGAAAATTTAATTGTTGACTATATCCCTGAAGGAAATGTTTCTATTCATGAATTATCAAAGGAGAGGTATTCTCACGCAGCCATTATCTGTGATACAGGGCTGACAGTTTTATTATCTTCCGATTATTATATAGGCAGTGACACCACTGTATATGCAGCTGCAGGCCAGACTAAATTTGAAAATGTTGAAGGTATTTACTTAACAAATGATTATCAAAGCATCACTAATGCTTATTATGACATGATAGATTATTTGGGTAACGAAGAAAAAGTTATGGCTGTTTTATTGGACGGCTTTTCTTACAATCAGTATAAAGTGGCTGATAAAGAAGGCAGGATTCCTTTTTTAAGCAAATGTTTTAAATATCCTGCCTTAAGCGTTTATACACCGGTTACAAATGCAGGTTTTGCGGCAATAATTACGGGAGAAACCCCAAATGTAAACGGAGTACATGACAGAAGTGTACGAGAAATGCGTGTGAAAAGCATATTTGCCTATTGTCTCGAGAACAATAAAAATGCTATTTTGCTTGAAGGTGATATAAAAATATTAAATACAGAAATTGAACCGGAGCTTCATATTGATATGAACAAAAACGGTGAAGTTGATGATGAAACATATAAAAGTGCTTTAAAAGCAGCAAGTGAAAACTATGACTTTATTTTCATTCATTTTCACGGAATTGATGACAGAGGCCACAGCTTCGGACCTTACTCCGAGGAAACCCTTGACTATATAAAAGACATTGACCAGTATATAGAGAATTTAAGCAGGGTGTGGGATGGAGCCATAATACTTGTCCCTGACCATGGCATGCATGAAACAGCTGAAGGAGGAGGACACGGAATATGTTATCAATCAGATATGGTTGTGCCCTATTTCATTAAAGAGCCATGAAAAAAAGTGCTGCAATAATTATTATATTAATACTTTCATTGACAATTACGTTAATTATTTCTTTAAATTTAAATAAAGCCTCTATTGAGAAACAAAAAGAAATATTGGCAAAAGCTGAAATTATACTGAAATATGATAACAAAGAAAAAGTATTAACCAGGGAAGAAATAATGCTTTACAGTGAGGATTTTAAAGCAGTTCTTGACACATCTACTACCGAGCCAAGCGCTCATATATATAGGGGGGTAGAGCTGAAAGACTTGCTTAAAAGTCATAATATTTACTTTCAGGATAAAATAATTACAATAAGCGGCGCTGACGGATATGCTGTCGCCTACTCTTCAGATGAAGTATCAATGGATAAAAATATTTACATTGCCTTTATGGAAGACGGGAAATACTTAGGCGGCAGGGAGTCGGGAGGAAGAGGTCCTTATGAATCAATAATTGTTTCAGATATTTTCAGCAACAGAAGATGCAAGTGGATTACTGAAATTGAGGTTAAATAATGAATGCACTTGAAGTAAAAAATTTAAGCTTTAAATATAACAAGTCGGAAGAATATGTATTAAAGGATGTAAATTTTAGGGTGAAATCAGGCGAAACTCTTGCAATAATCGGACAAAGCGGCTGCGGTAAAAGCACCCTGTGCAACTTAATCTGCGGGTTGATACCTAAGCTGTATAAAGGCCAATTATCCGGCGAAGTATTAATTTTCGGTGAAAATATAAAAAGTTTGAGTATTGCAGACACAGTTACAAAGATTGGGGTAATATTTCAAAATCCTTCGACACAGCTTTTTTCACCTACAATTGAGGATGAGCTTGCCTTTGGTCCTGAAAACCTGTGTGTTGACAGAGAAGAAATAGGCAATCGAATTGATAAAATATTAAAAACAATAAATATGGAAAAATACAGATATGACAATCCCAATAATTTGTCCGGAGGGCAGCAGCAGCTTATTGCCATTGCCTCAGTTTTAATGCTTGCCCCTTCAATTCTCATCTGTGATGAAATAATGTCATGGATTGATGATGAGGGAAAAGAAATAATAAAGGATGTTTTATTAGGGTTAAAAGAAGAAGGAAAAACAATAATCATGGTTGACCATGACTATGATAATATAAAAATTGCAGACAGAATTATAAATCTTAGGTGAATAATGAATAACACAATTGAGGTCAAGAATATTTCTTTTGAATATCCAAGGGGAAGAAAAGTATTTGAAAATTTTTCTCTTAATTTAAAAAACGGAGAAACAACAGTGCTGACAGGGAAAAACGGCTGTGGCAAAACTACCTTGGCTAAGTTAATAACGGGAATACTCAAACCATCCATTGGAGAAATAAAGCTGTTCGGTCAAAGTACAAAAAAATTATCCCTTGCCGGCATAGGTGAAATTGCAGGTTATGTTTTTCAATATCCTGAAAGGCAGCTTTTTGGCAGCACCGTAATGGAAGAGTTAACATTTCCTTTATTGTTCAAGGGAAAAAACAAAGGAGAAACCATGGCTAAGGCTGAGGAAATGCTTAGAATGTTTGACCTTGAGAAGGTTAAAAACTCATATCCTTTTTTTTTAAGCTATGGTGAAAAAAGGCGTTTGGCCATTGCTTCCGTTTTGATGGTGGGACCTGAATATCTTATTTTGGATGAGCCTACGGCTTCTCTTGATAAGGAAAGAATAGATGCATTGTCAGAGGTTCTTGATAACTTAAAAAAAAGAAATATTGGTATGCTCATTATAAGCCATAACAAGGATTTTATTGAAAGGCATAAGGACAGGATTATTAATCTTGAAGGGGGAAGTTATGAATGATATAGACCCCCGTACAAAATTGGTGCAAGTTTTAATTTTATCAACCCTTGCATTGATTTATAATGAAATACATATTTTATCACTTATAACATTAGCGGCAATTGTAATAGCATTTATAAACAATGTTAATTTGATATCAATTTTAGTAAAACTAAAAAGGCTGCTCAAAATAATAGCTTTAATTGCCTTAATTCAGAGCTTGTTGACCAAAACGGGAGATCCTCTTTTAAAAATCGGCAATCTCATAATTTTAACTGATTATGGAATTTTAAAATCACTTGAATTTATTTTTCGAATGGGAATAATTATTATTTCTGCAGCAATTATTACAACATCATCAAGCAGGGAAATAATACAGGGACTTATTCAGTGGCATTGTCCTTATGAAATAGCCTTCATGGTTTCTCTTGCAATCCGTTTTTTACCCGTATTTAAGGAAGAAATGACGGATATGATCACTGCAATCCAGCTGAGAGGAATTGATTTAAAGAAAGTTAAGCTCAATAAGAAAATCCAGGTATATAAATATATACTTACACCCATAACCATTAATTCAGTCATGAAAGCAAAAGAATTAGCTGCAGCAATGGAAATGAGAGGGTTCAGGGCTTACCCCGAAAGAAGCAGCTTCATGGTTTTGAAAATGCAGGTTCATGATTATATTATAATAGCACTAAGTATGGCAGCAGCAGCTTTGTTTATTATAGTTTAGATAGGAAGGTGAATTATGAAGGTTTTCTCAGTAATTGGAATAACAAAATCCGGCAAAACTACTACCATAGAAAATATAATAAAGGAGCTCAGGAAAAGAAATTATACTGTAGGAAGTGTAAAAGAAATTCACTTTGAGAAATTTAAAATGGATGTGGAAGGGACAAACACTCACAGACATAAAATGGCGGGCTCCCAACTGGTTAGTGCAAGAGGTTACTATGAAACAGATATATTGTTTCAGGAAAGATTAGACATAAATGACCTATTAAATTTTTACAATCATGATTATGTTATATTGGAAGGTGTAAGGGATACATGTGCTCCAAAAATAGTAACAGCCCATGATGAGGAAGGAATTTTAGACAGGATGGATGAAACAACCTTTCTCATATCCGGACAAATATCCGGCAGCATGACACAATATAAAGGTATCCCTGTTATGAATTCTATGACAGAAATAGAAAAAATGGCAGACCTTATTGAAGAAAAGGTATTTGACAGACTTCCCGATATGAAGGACGAATGCTGCAGTAAATGCGGATACACATGCAGCCAATTATGTGCTGAAATTTTAAAAGGCGGGGCAAAAAGGGGGGACTGTATTTTGACTGAGCAAAGTGTAATTCTTAAAATTAACGGACAGGAAATTACCATGGTTCCTTTTGTTCAGAATATTATAAAGAATACTGTTGAAGGAATTGCAAAGGAATTATCCGGCTACACAGAAAGTGGAGACATGGAAGTATGCATAAAAAGGTAAAATTAATAAGCAAAAGAAATGAGGTATTTCGAATTGTAGAAGATGACAAGACATATATCTTAAAAAAATTTGCAAACCATGAAAATTACATGAGGGAAAAGGAAATACTGGGTGTTTTAAAGGAAGCAGGGGTTAAAGTTCCTGCAATAATTAAAGGTCAAGATGACTGCTTATTCCTTGAAGATTTGGGTCAGTTAAGTTTCCTTGACTGGTACGAGAAACAAGAAAATTACAATATAATAGATACAGCCGTCCTTCATGAATTTTGCAGCTGGCTTAAAAGTTTTTACTCTGTGGTTTTTGATTTTTATAATGAGCAGCTTATACTATTTGATGTAAATTTTAAAAACTTCATTATTGTTGGTAAAAAAATTTACGGAATTGATTTTGAACAGGCTAAAACAGGTTGTATAAATGAAGATGCAGGTAAATTATCAGCCTTTGCCCTTACATATGACCCCCCTATGACAGAATGGAAAATTAATTTTAGAAATATATTTATTGATATATTATCTAAAGAATTAAATATTGATAGGGAAAAAATAATTGCAGAAGAAAAAAAGGAGTTGACAGCCATTGAAAAAAGAAGAAATATAAAAAAATACAGAGGAGAAGGAGAATAATGAAAAAATTATTTGTACTGTTTTTAATTTTACTAATCTTGTTGCAGACCATAACAGGATTTTCATTTGAAACATTGACAGGACAGGAGGTTGAAAATCATAAGACCAACTTTCTTGAAAAAATTGACTGGCAGGGTGAATATGATGTAATTGTTGTCGGATATGGAGGGGCAGGGGCTACTGCAAGCATAGAAGCTGCCGATGAAGGGGCAAAGGTTCTTCTTCTTGAAAAAGCACCGAAAGGTGAAGAGGGCGGCAACACAAGGTTTGCCCTG
Source organism: uncultured Clostridia bacterium (assembly GCA_964489345.1). Taxonomy (GTDB): domain Bacteria; phylum Bacillota; class Clostridia; order Tissierellales; family Sedimentibacteraceae; genus Sedimentibacter. The sequence continues at coordinate 13,232 of CAZAYQ010000022.1, forward strand.
CAGGCTATTATAAGTATTGATGAAGAAAATATAGATAAGGGCATTGGGTATTTTCAAAACCTTCGGGGTAAATTCAATACTCCTGATGATAATATGATAAAAACATATTTATCTTATGCAAGTGATAACTACAACTGGCTTAAACACTTAGGTGCAGACAATATTTATGTTTTCCCCTTCATGGAGTACGATTTGCCCGGGGGCGAAGTAATGGATGCAATGCTCATAGATGGAGAAATGTGGACGAGTGCATTTTACAGAACCTTGCAGGAGGCAGTTGAAGCAAGAAAAGACTCCATAGAAGTTTGGTACGAATCACCGGGGGTAGGGCTGATACAAGATCCGGAGACAAAAATAATTCACGGGGTTAAGGTGGACAATAATGGAAAGCTGTTAAATATACGTGCAAAAAATGGAGTGGTTTTATGTACCGGCGGATTTGAGAATAATATGCAGATGATACAAGATTACCTGCAGCTTCCTTATGCTTATTCAAAAGCAGCAAGATACAATACAGGTGACGGGATTAAGATGGCTGTGGAAGCAGGAGCCAATTTGTGGCATATGAGTAATATTGCAGGTCCCGATTTAAATGTTTTAAACCCTGAAACCAATACTGCATTTACATATGCCATACAGGGAAAGGAAGGAGCCTTGTCCACAGGTTTTGCTACTCAAAATGTAATATTTGTTGGAGCAGACGGAACTCGTTTTACCGATGAATCTTTTTTGCCAAACCACGGTCATGTAAATTTTCACGGCACATGGAAACAAATGCCCTTATCACTTCCTGCATTTGCTGTATTTGATGAAACAGCACGCTTGTCACAGTCTGTTTATCCCACTTGGAGTGAAGGAAATATAGAAGAAATAGAAAAGGGATTAATAGTTAAAGCAGATACAATTAAAGAATTAGCAGAAAAAATCGGTGTTAACCCCGGCAATTTACAAAAACAAATAAGGGAATACAATAGATACTGCTCAGGCGGAAATGACCCAATCTTTAACAGAGCTAAGGATACTTTGAAGCCTATCAAAAAAGCTCCATATTATGCAATGGAATTAGTACCCTCCTTCACTAATACTCAGGGGGGACCTGAAAGAAATGAAAATGGAGAAGTTTTGGACTTAAAAGGAAATCCCATACCCCATCTTTACAGCGCCGGTGAATTAGGCTCAATGTTTTCAGGAATTTATCAAGGCTCGGGGAATTTAGGTGAATGCATTATCTTTGGACGGATATCAGGTAAAAATGCGGCAATGATTAAAAACGACACGCAGGAATCGGTAATGGAAGGGAAGATACCGGTAAAGGCTGTATGGCAGGAGCCCGAAGAAATAGTTCCCCGGTCAGGGGAATATACAGGTGAGGCAAGAGGTATAGGCGGACCTATTAGAGTATTAGTTACAATGAAGGACGATAAAATAGACAGTATTAAAGTTACCCATCATAAAGAAACAAAGGGTGTGAGCACCAATGCCATAGATACAGTAATTTCATCCATAATAGACAAACAAACAACGGATGTGGATTCGGTTTCCGGAGCAACAGTTACGAGCAGAGCACTTATGGATGCAGTTAAAAATGCTCTTGAGAAGAAAGAATAATGTTTAAGAAAGGTCCCGGGTGGTATAATAATATTATATAATCAAAGACTTGCCATAATGAACAAGGAAGAATCTGCGGAGTCATTGGGGATTCTTACATACTATCAAATCAGGAGGAAGACATGTATAAAGAAGAGCTGGCGATTATTTCACAGGCTGTTTTAAATGAAATGGAAGGCTATGAGTTTTATAAGATGGCCGGGGAGCAAGCTAAAACACAGGGCAACAAGGATGCATTCAAACATCTGGCAGAGGAAGAACTCAAGCATGCAGAATATTTAAAGAAATTATGGGCCGTACTCAGTGACGGAGGTGAAATGAAAATCGAAGAAATACTGTCTTCGGGAATTGAAATACCTTCACCGGAAATTTACCGCTGGGATAAGGTTGATAAAGCATATGCCACATTGGGCATGTCCATATATGGCATAGGAATGCAAATGGAGAAAAGCTCCATAGATTTTTACGAGGATGCAAAAGAAAAAACAGACTCAAGAGAAATCAAAGACATATTTGATTTATTGATAAAATGGGAACATGTTCATTTAGATCAATTCACCAATCAATACAATATGCTCAAGGAAGAATGGTGGGCAGAACAGCGATATGCACCATTTTAAGCAATGATTATATCTCCCCGATGCGAAAAGGGGAGATTTTTGTTGGTTACTGTTCTAAAACTACGGTCGGAAACTCCTATAAGTCATTGTAATAAATGGAAAAATATAGTACAATTTTATAAGCTTATACTGTTGGAGGTATTATGCTTTCCAAAATTAAAACATGTGTCCTTTACGGGCTTGAAGGTTATGAAGTTGATGTGGAAACAGATTTATCAGGAGGTCTCCCTAATTTTAATATTGTAGGCCTGCCTGATATTTCTATTAAAGAGTCAAAGGAAAGAGTAAGGTCTGCAATTAAAAACAACAGATTTGATTTTCCCGTAAGCAGGATTACCGTAAATCTTGCACCTGCAAATTTAAAAAAAGAAGGAAGCCAGATAGACCTTCCCATTGCAGCAGGAATTCTTGCTGCTTCCAAGATTATTAAGCCTGTAGATGAGAAAACATTCATTATCGGTGAATTATCTCTGGATGGAAGGATAACGGCAATTGACGGTGCCCTGCCCATGGTTATTTCCATGCGAAACAAAGCTTTCGAAAAAGCAATAGTTCCTGAAGACAACAAAGAAGAATGCGGGGCAATAGAAGGCATAGATATAATTCCTGTCGGGTCCATAAGCCAATTAGTAAACTATTTAAACGGGGATTTGACTATAGAAGCTTATAAATACAAGTATGATTTTTCTATCAAACAAGATTATTACAGTGAAGATTTTTCTGAAATAAAAGGACAGCCTGCAATGAAAAGGGCAGTTGAAATAGCAGCAGGGGGGATGCACAATATTCTTCTTTTAGGAAGCCCCGGCTCCGGCAAAACAATGATTGCAAAGCGAATACCAACTATTTTGCCGGACCTGACATTTGAAGAATCATTGGAAGTTACAAAAATTTACAGCATATGCGGACTACTGAACAACAGCGGATTAATAAGGAAAAGACCTTTTCGCTCGCCCCACCATACTGCCTCCTGCACGTCCATGGCAGGAGGGGGAACAAAACCACGTCCCGGGGAAGTATCCCTGTCCCACTACGGAGTATTATTTTTGGATGAAATACCTGAATTTCCTAAAAGTGTTATTGAAGTTCTCCGACAGCCTATGGAGGACGGCAAAATTTCCATATCAAGGGCCAGCGGCTCATTTACATTTCCTGCAAAGTTTATGATGGCAGCTTCAATGAACCCCTGTCCCTGCGGATATTTAGGTGACCCCAACCATGAGTGTTCCTGCAGCCAGGGGCAGATTGACAAATACCTGGGGAAAATTTCCGGTCCCCTGCTTAACCGAATCGATATTCAAATAGAAGTGCTGCCCGTAAAATATGATGAGCTGATGGATGAAAGGGTTGAAGAAACTTCGGCTCAAATAAAGAAAAGAGTTGTAAAAGCAAGAAATATTCAAAGAGAAAGATACAAGGATATGGGAATCTTGACTAATTCAGAGCTTTCAACAAAGGCAATATCAAAATTCTGCAAGGTAAATAAGGAATCAGAAATATTGCTGAAGAATGCATTTGAAATTTTAGGCTTGAGTGTAAGGGCTTATAATAAAATACTTAAGGTCGCAAGAACAATAGCAGATTTGGAAAATTACGAGAATATTGAAACAAAGCATATAGCTGAAGCAATTCAGTACAGAAATTTAGATCGGAAATACTGGAGTTAGTATGAATAGTTTAAATATAAATCAAAAAACTTTATTATGGCTTTCATCAAGCGGAATTTCAAACGGAAGAATATCAAAGGTCCTTGATTACTTCGGCTCAGCTAAAGACCTATGGGATAACTTTGAAAGCGAGAAATATAATTTACCCATGCTAAAAAGTCAAACAATAAATGAACTTTCTGAAAGTAAAAATAATTTCGAAGAAAAAATATTGAAGAAATTATTTAAGGAAAAGGCTGAGATAGTTACCATTTTTGATGAAGAGTATCCATCTAAGCTTAAGCAGATTGAAGGAGCTCCTAATTTACTCTACTATAAGGGCTCTTTAAGTGACATAAACAATATATCAATTGCAGTCATAGGGTCAAGAAAGGCTACGGCCTACGGGAAATGGGCGGCAGAGAAGCTTGTAAAGGAATTGTCGGAAATCGGTGTAAATATTATCAGCGGTCTGGCAGTTGGAATTGACACAATTGCCCATAAAACAGCTTTAAAATACAAGGCTGCAAGCTACGGTATTATAGGCTGCGGAATAAATGTGGTATATCCAAAGAAAAATCAGGAGCTTTTTAAGCAGATATCAGAAAACAAGGGAGCGGTAATTACCGAATATCCTTTTGATATACAACCGCTTGCATTTAATTTTCATGACAGGAATAGAATTATAAGCGGTCTTTCGGAAGGAGTACTTGTTATTGAAGCCCGGGAAAAAAGCGGCACATTAATAACAGCCGGCTACGCTGCCAATCAAGGAAGAGAAATTTTTGCTGTTCCCGGTAATATTGACAGCCTCTACAGCAAAGGAACCAATGGCCTTATAAGAGACGGTGCTAAAATAACCATGTCAATTGATGATATTGTTGATGAAATTTTGGAGCTGAAAGAAAGAGTCAAAGCTAACAATACATTTGTAGATTTAAGCAGATTTACAGATGATGAAATAAAAATTATTGACTGCCTTAAATCCGGAAAAAACACAATAGATGAATTAATGGAGGAAACAGAAATGGAAACCGGCCAGCTGCTGGCTAATTTAACCCTCCTTGAGATGAAAGGTGCAGTAAAAGTAAGCACCGA
>CAZAYQ010000023.1:0-17869 GCA_964489345.1 uncultured Clostridia bacterium
CTCAATATATTTTCATTATATGAGAATTTTTTATTATTGTTAAAGATAAAAATTATCCTTATCTTTAGGACAGTTTTTCTATTCAAGGCCATTCCTTTTGCTCCCATAGACTATCTCTTAACAAAAAGTGCGTCGCCATACCTTATTATTGAAATTGACGCACATATATGTTAATATGAAAAAGACGAGGGAAATATGAAAAAGATTACAAAGATTGAATATCAGAAGAGAAATAAAGAAAGATTCAATATATACATAGATGATGAATATAGTTTTTCTGTTGATATAAGCATATTGATTGAATATACGCTCAAGAAAGATATGGAACTGGATGATGCCCTCATTGACGACATATTAAGGTCTGAGGAGAGGATAAGCGTTTATAATTACGGTATTTCCGTGCTTTCCAGATATGCAAAAAGCGAATATGAATTAAGACTCAAAATGAAGGACAAAGGATTTGAGCCTGATTTAATCGACAATGCCATCAGGATTCTAAAAGACAAAAAATACCTGGATGATGAAAGATATTGCCAAATGTTTATAAATGATAAGCTCAACATTTCAAAACACGGCCTGCGCAAAATAAAGGAGGCTTTGTATTACAAGGGTATTGACAAAGAAATAATAGAGGAAAAAATTAAGAATATTTCTCAAGACGGCGAAGAAGAAAGAGCTTATATACTGGGAGAAAAAAAGCTTATGAACATAAAGGAAACCGATACCCGAAAAAAAGCTGCAAAGCTGTCGAGCTATTTAATAGGAAGGGGCTTTGAATATGAAACAGTAAATAAAACAGTAAGAAAGCTCTTAAATAAAGAGGCTGATGATATCTATTAAGGAGGTTTTAAATATGAAGGAATTTGCAGAATACATATCAGATGCATTTGTTCATTGCAGGATGATTTACAATGAGGGGAAATTTGATATTGAAGCAATCTATGCAAATAAGCAGTTGGAGAATATCACAAACAGGTCGCTTGACCAATTAATTGGCAAGAAGATGACTGAAATATTTCCCAACCTGGCAGATTCGATTTTTGACTGGCCTAAGATATTATGTGAAGCTGCAATGACCAGTGAACATACTGTTATTGAGCAATATGTAAATGCCTTTGAAAAATCTGTTAAGTTCAATATATTCGGATTTAAAGAGGATACTTTTTATATGACAATCAGGGATTTAACTCATAAAAGAGAAATCAGGAGGATAATTCTTGAGAAGGACAGACAAATCGAACATTTGGAGAATGAAATCAAATCAAGAGCAAACATTGAGCCCCTTACAAACTTATATAATTTCCAGTTTATTACCGACTGCATAAAACACAGCATACAAAGCTATGAGGAAGAAGGAACTGCATTTTGTATATTTTTAATAGACATTGACAATTTTAAAGCCTTCAATAAGAAATTCGGCATGGGAACCGGAGACATGGTTTTGCAGGATATAGCACACATACTGAGTTTATCTGCCAGAAAAATAGATGTGGTAGGCAGGTACGGCAATGATAAATTTATAATGATATTAAACAATGTAGAACTTGATATTGCAAAAATAATTATCGAAAGAGTTAAAATGGAAATTAGCAGGTATGAATTGAATATCAGCAAGAATAGTATTTATGTAAGCGGAGCCCTTGTGGAATACAGAGGCGAAAGTTTGGAGGAATTTATTGAAAAAGCCGAGGGCTTGCTGGCAAAGGCTCAATCCATGGGAAAGGGAAAAATATTGTCATAAGATAAGGGAGCTTGAGGCTCCCTTTGCTATGAAAAAATGCGTCTCATATCTATAAGACCTGCTCCCTGCTCATAGGAAGATGCTTTTATTTTGGAGCATGAATTAAGAAGTATTCTCTTAATGTCAAAATGACTGTAATTAGGGTTTTCATTTAAAAGTAAAGCTGCAGCTCCTGATACCATGGGGGCGGACATTGATGTTCCGCTCAATGTGGTGTAGCCGCTTAAGTTTTTATTGGATAAAGACATTATATCAACTCCCGGGGCTATTAAATCAGGTTTGCGGATTCTGTCAAGGGTCGGGCCCCTGCTTGAAAACTCGGCAATGGTCTCATTTTTAGGGAAAGATGCCTCTCTGTCATTTATGGAACCGACAGAAATTACATACCTGCTGGTTGCAGGGGATAATATTGTATTGTGCATGGGTCCGCTGTTACCGACAGCCGCAACCACTATAAGGTTTTCTTCAATTGCCCTGTTTGCAGCTTTTACCAATGGGTCCCTCCTCTCCTTATATTGGGCTATTGCCCCCAGAGAAAAATTTATTATTTTAGTTTTATAAACCTCCTTATTTTCAATAATCCATTGGACTGTTGAGAGAATATCCGATGTATTCCCATTTCCGTTTTCATCAAGCACCTTGACTGAAAGTATGCCGGCTTCAGGCGCTACTCCTTTGTATCTGCCCTTTGATGCATAGCCGCTGCCTGCTAGAATACCTGCGCAATGAGTGCCGTGGCCGTTGTCATCGTAATAGTTAGACCGGTTGTTTACAAAATCCTTAAAGCCTACTATTCTTTTTACAGGATATATTAAATCTGCATGGGGTGCTATGCCTGTATCAATTATTGCAACTGTTACACCCTTTCCCCTATACTTAGTATTCAGGGAATAATCAGCTCCGATTGTTTTTCTTGCCTCTTCCATTACGGCAAAGACCTTTGAATCATAGGATATAAATTCAACATCCGGGTCAGCTGTTAATCTAAGAATTGATTCAATATTCATTTCACATGCACAGCCGTTAATTATGGGAAGGCTGTGCTTTAATTTTTTTGACAAGGAGCTTATTTCTCCTTCCTTTATCTTTTTGCTGGATTTATAAGAGATAATAACGGGAATATTATTATTGCTGCTTGAAGAAAGCTGTCCTTTTATGACAGGACATACTTTATTTAAATCTATACTGTTTCTCATTAAATTCACCTACCTAAATTAATTTATGCTTTTAAATAAAGATGGTGTTCATTTTTGAAAAACATGTTATAATATTCATGATAATTATATAAAAATTAAGAAGCAGGGGTGTAAGGAATGCCTAAAATACTGGTAGTAGATGACGAAAGACCTATAGCCGAAATAATTAAATATAATCTTCAAAGGGAAGGCTATGAGGTGCAGACAGCCTATGACGGTGATGAGGCTGTAAAGGCAGTCCACCGGATGGAACCGGATTTAATAATACTTGACATTATGCTTCCCAAGAAAAACGGATTTGATGTTTTAAAGGAAATAAGGATGGAATACGTAATGCCTGTGATTATGCTTACTGCAAAGGAGCAGGAGGATGACAAGGTTACAGGACTTGAGATGGGGGCGGATGACTATATAACCAAGCCTTTCGGCAACAAGGAATTAATTGCAAGGGTCAAGGCTAATTTAAGAAGAGTGAGGCTTTCAAAGGTTGAAGAGGAAATGAAAGCGAAAATTATCTCTGTCGGGAATCTTACCATCGACATGAACACATATGAAGTTCTTAAAGATGACGAAATAATTGACCTTACAAACAGGGAATTTGATCTTTTAAAATATTTGTTTCAAAATTCAGACAGGGTATTTAACAGGGAACACCTTCTCAAGGAAGTGTGGGGATATGAATTCGGCGATTTAAGAACAGTTGACGTGACAGTGAGAAGACTCAGAGAAAAAATTGAAACAGGTGAGGATAAATATATAATCACAAAAAGAGGAACAGGATACTATTTTAAGAGTAAATAAAACTGCGTGCTTTATAACAAGGGCATTTCACTAGGAGACAATATGTTTAAAAGTATCAGATGGAGATTTATTTTAATTTATTTTTTGCTGGTTTTTCTAGCCATGTCCATAGTGGGCATTTATATTGTTAATCAGCTTGAAGGAATTCAGATTGACATGAATGTAAAAAACATGGAAGCCCGAATCCGTTCGATTATTGAATCCTATGGCTCATTAAATTCAGGAGTCTGGGATGAAAATGTTGAGGAAATACAAAAAAGCATCAGCACTGTACAGGTAGGCTACAACGAGAATATATATGTAATTTTAAATGACACCGGCAGGACAATAATTGCCGGCAGCGTGGATGAATCAATTGGAATAAGCGCTTTCAACTACAATAGAATAGACAATTACATACTGACTAAATCAATGGACGGGTCTTCTCATCACATTGCGCCTTCACCACAATTTGAAGAAACAGAAAATCAGAGATTTTACTATCACATGTCTTTTCCTGTGCAGACAGACGGAGAAATCAGGGGCTATATTTACTTGGTCAATAATATTGACTATATTTATGATACAGTGGATGAATCAAAACAAATAATGACTCAGGCCACCATAATTGCCCTGACCTTGACAATATTTCTGGGCCTGATACTGTCAACAAGCATAACAGGGCCCATCAAGGAGCTTACGGTAAAAGCAAGGCAGATGTCCCTGGGTGATTTTGACCAGAAGGTAAATGTAAAATCAGATGACGAAATAGGTCAGCTGGGCAATATGTTCAATTACCTTATCGACCAGCTGAAAAGGTCCATGTCAAGCCTTCAGCAGGAAAAAAGCAAGATGGAAACCACCTTTGCCTACATGGCAGACGGGGTTTTGACCGTTGATTTGTCAGGCAATATTATACATGCCAACCCTGTTGCCAAAAACATTTTGTCATTTGAAAGCACTGACAAAAATTTTGATGATATAATAGTAAACCTCAAGGACAATATATCTATGGACCATATTAAAGCTAAGGCTTGTCACGGCACGGACCTGGCAGAGAAGGACGGGGAAACTTACAATATAGATTACGCACCTTTCATGAATAACAAAAATGAAATAGAGGGCGTAATTCTTGTCTTTAAAAATATTACCGAGCAGCATAGGATTGATAAGCTTCAAAAAGAATTTGTTGCAAATGTATCACATGAATTGAAAACACCTATCACTACAATAAAAAGCTATGCTGAAACCCTTTTGGACGGTGCCTTGGAAGAAAAACAGACAGCCGAAGAATTTATTAATGTAATAAATTCGGAAAGCGACAGGATGTCAAGGCTTGTAACAGACTTGCTCCGCCTTTCAAAAATGGACTATGAGCAGACTAATTGGAAGAAGGACAGTATTAATTTATTGGAAATAGTTAATATTATCGTAAAAAAACTCCAGATGCAAATTAAAGACAAAAATATTAGCATGCATTTGAATATTCCTGAGGATATCAATATTTTGTTTGACAGGGACGGATTCGAGCAAATTTTATTAAATATTGCAGGAAATGCAGTTAATTATACACATGAAAATGGTAATGTCTGGGTCAGCGCAAAAAGGGATAAGAATAATACCCTTGTCAGTATTAAAGATGACGGCCAGGGTATACCAAAGGAAGACCTGGACAGGATTTTTGAAAGGTTCTATCGTGTAGAAAAAGCAAGAGCCCGTGGTTTGGGGGGAACAGGTCTGGGACTGTCAATTGCCAAAGAGATTGCAGAAGCCAACGGATGCTCAATAACTGTCAAAAGCCGATTAAACAAAGGAACTGAAATGATTATTACAATTCTTGACTAGAGGATACTATGTTAAAAATTAGAATAAAAAATACAATATTGTTGGTCATGGTAATCATATGTATATATCTAAGCAGCAATGTATGGCTTAAGCTTCCTGAATTCATCAAGCCCAATACATATGAAGACGGGAGTATGGAAGAAACAGAAGCAGACATATGGAAGGTACTGAGACCGGTTAAAAATATAATTAAATATGATGATAACTACACTGTTTTGTACTCAGATGAAAAAGGACTGTGGCAGGAAGCATTAAATGTAATAAATGATTCCTTTAATGATTCAAAAAGCACTTTTACAGAAACAACGGCATTTCCCTCCCAATACCTGAAATTTGATTTCAACACGAATATTCCTGTAGAAATATTTACCACCCATATGAAAATTGAAAATAATGATGTCAAGAGTATTATAAAAAGTATAAAAAATGTTATAATTGATTTAAAAGACTCCAATTCAATTTATATTTACAATGGCGAAAACAACATAAAAGTAACCAGCAATGACAGCTCTTCAAAAAAGTTAACGGATATTGTGAGAACAATTAACCTTGAAACAAAGACAAAGTATTCCATGCAGGAAAAAGCAGGGGGAGAAACAATACAGGTGCCAGTTCCCTTGGAACAGACAGCACTTAACCCTGTCTTTGTCCAGTCGGAGCTTGATGTGTTTGATATTGACACAATTAATGAAATTGCCAGGGATTATTTCAAAAATGATTATGACTATGTAAGAAAATCTGTTGAGGTAAGCGGCAACCTGGTTTATGTTTACAGAACGGAAAAGATACTGAAAATTAACGAGGACGGCCTGCTGGATTTTTACGATGCATCAATTGAGCCGGATAAGGGTGTAAATGTTTATAAAAGCTTTGCTGCAGCTGTGAATTTCATAGAAGAATTTCTTGGTTTTCCTGAAAACGGATATTTGAGCAATGTAGAAAATATTCTCCTGGAAGGGAATGACGGTTACAGGTTTATTTTTTCTTACAATATACTTGAAAGACCTATATTATTCAGCAGGGTTAGGGCTAATGCAGCTCTTCAAATCGATGTAGCAGGAAACAATGTTATATCATACAAAAGGTTTATAAGAAACATCGATGATGCACAAAGGGATAAAATGGCTCAAATACAGGTTCTTCCCGCTGTTGATGTAATAGAAAGAAATATTGACAGCTCTGCAGCTTCTGAAAAGAATTCTGTAAATGAAACAGCTGAAGGTATGGAGGAAGCAGCCGCGAGCATTAAGCCCTTAAAGCCTGAAATGATAAAGGAAATAAACAATATTTATCTTGGTTATTTTGATTTATCAAGAATTTCAAGGGAACAGGTTTTAAGAGTGGTATGGGTTATAGAAAGCAAGGAAAAAACATTTATATTCAATGCCATTTCAGGTGCTTTGATTGAAGAATGGTAGGGGAGAGCCATGGACTGGAATAAAACAAATACAATTTTAATAACAGCTTTCATAATTTTAAATGTTTTTCTTTTTGTGTCTTCCAATAATCTGACAAAAGCAGACTATAATCCTAATAATGACAAGGAATTTGCCCAAGAGGTGTCATATCTTTTAAATGAACAAAATATAAGAATAAATGCCCAAATACCTGATGAAACCTACACCCTGCCAGTTTTGGACACAGAATATGAAATAATTCAAATAGATAAACAGCTTTTGGAAAGCTTTTTGGATGACAAGATTGAACCCCTTGAAGAGGTATACACATACAGCAATAATAAGGGAGAAGTCCTGGAAATTATTGACGGCAAGAAGCTGAGGCTTAGCTTAAGGAGCAAACTTTCAGGTAAAATAGACGAAAGTTTTAATATCAAGGAAGAAATTGATAATTTTATAAAGAATAAAAATATTGATACAAAGGGATACTTTGAAAATTTAAATCATATTTCTGACAATGGATGCACTTATATATATAATCAAAAATATAATGGCTATTCAGTAGAAAATTCTTATATGAAGTTTTTTCTTGATAGGGATGGAATTTATGAATTTGAAATGCAGAGAATAATTTCCATTTCGGAAATAACGGAAAAGGTACATACAATACATGCAATAGAAGCATTGCCCCGGATTTTAACTTATCCGGAAATAAAAAACAAAGAAATTGCAGAAATTGAAATGACATATTATAGTGTAGAAGATGAAAATTGGCAGAATATTGAAAGAATAAATTCTGACCCCACGTGGAAAGTTATTTTTAGTGATGGAACACAAATACATCTGCCCGGAATTGAATAAAAAATAAATGCGAGGAAAACTATGTCGAAATTTGTAATAGAAGGCGGCACAAAGCTTAAAGGAAAAGTAAATATCGGAGGATTCAAGAATGCAGCTGTTGCAATTATACCTGCCACAATCCTCTGCCCCGGAAAGTGCATTATAGAAAATGTACCAAAAATTAAGGACGTAAATGTATTTTTGCAAATATTGAGGGAATTAGGTGCTGAGGCAGAATATATAGATGACACATCATTGTATGTAGATGCATCCAATATAAAGAATTGCTTTTTGGAAAACGGCCTATCTAAAAAAATGAGAGCATCATATTATTTGCTTGGGGCTGGATTGGGAAGGTTTAAAGGAGCTTCTTCCCTGATGCCCGGGGGCTGTGACATAGGCGAAAGGCCCATCGACCAGCATATCAAGGGCTTTGAGGCATTGGGAGCAGAGGTTAAAATTGCACCTGATGGAAGAATAACTGTACAAGCTGATAAGTTAACAGGTGCAAAAATTTATCTTGACGTGGTAAGTGTAGGGGCAACCATAAATATTATGCTGGCAGCAGTTTATGCAGAGGGCAAAACAATAATTGAAAATGCGGCTAAGGAGCCTCATATAGTTGATACGGCAAACTTCCTAAATTCAATGGGTGCAGATATAAAGGGAGCAGGGACCGATGTAATACGTATAAACGGCGTCAATGAAATAACAGGCTGTACTTACAAGGTGATACCGGACCAGATTGAAGCAGGGACTTACATGGTTGCTGCCGCTGCCACGAAGGGAGATATAATTATAGATGATGTAATTCCGAAACACTTGGAGCCCATAACAGCAAAGCTTAAAGAAATGGGAATGGGCATAGAAGAATATGGAGATTCCATACGTGTTTATTATGATAAGGAATTGGTTCCCGTAAATATTCAGACCCTTCCCTATCCCGGATTCCCCACAGACCTGCAGCAGCCCATGACTGTGCTTTTATCCTCATTATCAGGCGAAAGCATTGTTGTTGAAGGGGTATCCGAGGACAGATTTAAATATGCGGATGAGCTGAAAAAAATGGGAGCAGTTATTGAGTTTACAAAGAAGCAGGCTAAGATAAAAGGTAAGGGGAACTTGAAAGGAACAGTGGTACAAGCTACGGACCTAAGGGCAGGAGCTGCATTGATTATTGCAGGCCTTATTGCCGAAGGATTGACTGAAGTGAGAAATATAGAGCATATAGACAGGGGCTATGAACATATTGAAAACAAATTTATGAACTTAGGAGCAAAAATTAAAAGAGTCCAAGATTAATAACAGGAGGGTTAGCCTTGAATAAAATTGTATTGATTCCTGATTCCTTTAAGGGAACATTAACATCCATTGAAATCTGCACTATTATTTACGATAAAATAATAAAGCACTTTCCGCATTGTCATGTAGTGCCGATTCCTGTCGCTGATGGGGGAGAAGGCAGTGTGGATTGTTTTTTGTCCGCCCTGGGGGGTGAAAAGATATTTGAAACCGTCAGCAACCCCTACTTTGAAGAAATGGAGTCCTTCTACGGTTTGATTGGGGACACGGCAGTAATTGAGATGGCTGCATGTGCAGGCCTGCCTCTGGTGGAGGACAGAAAAAACCCCGGCCTTACAACAACCTATGGAGTGGGACAGCTTATATTGTCAGCAGCGAAAAAGGGCTGCAAAAAAATCATCGTTGGTCTGGGCGGCTCAAGCAGCAATGACGGAGGATGCGGAGCAGCTGCAGCTGCAGGCATTAAATTTTTCGACAAGGAAGGAAATGAATTTATACCTGTCGGGAAAACACTCATAGATATAGACAGAATTGATATGTCCAACAGGGCAAAGATCTTAGACAATATTGAAATAATAACAATGTGCGACATAGACAATCCAATGTATGGACCTGCAGGAGCTGCTTACATATTCGGTCCTCAAAAAGGTGCGGATAAAAATATGGTTATTGAGCTTGACGAAGGATTAAAGAATTTAAGTGATCTTATAAAAAAAGAAACAGGAAAAGACATCAAGGATATTCCCGGCAGCGGAGCAGCTGGAGCTATGGGTGCAGGCATGATTGTGTTTTTTGGTTCCCTGCTTCAAATGGGAATTGAAACAGTCCTGGATACGGTAAAATTCGATGATATAATTGCTGATGCCGATATGATTTTTACCGGCGAAGGAAGAATTGACAGCCAGAGCTTAAGAGGCAAGGTTGTAATAGGAGTGGGAAAGCGTGCAAAAGATAAGAATATTCCCGTGACTGTCATAGCCGGAGGGGCAGAAGAGAATATTGATGAAGCCTATAATATGGGGATTACTTCAATATTTACAATCAACAGGCTTCCTGAGGATTTTCAAATTAGCAGGCATAAATCAAAGGAAAATTTAGAAGCAACAATAGACAATATTTTAAGACTTATAAAAAACATAGATCGGAAAAATTAAGGAGGCAATATGACAAATCCATTTGATGTTGTATTGAAAGGCATCGAAAAAGATATAAGGGAAATATTATACGAATATGTAAAGGCTCCAAGTTTTACAAATACGAAAAATGAAAAGCAGGCAGAAGATTTTTTTCAGCGGTACTTTTCAACTGTACCATATTTTAGGAACACTCCAGGCTCCTACGGCACTTATGAAATTGAAAATGATACATATGACAGGGCTGTAAGCTATGCATTCTTAAAAGGGAAAGGAAAGGATACGGTTGTTTTTGTTCATCACAATGATATTGTAAGCGTTGAAGATTTTAAGCAGCTTAAAAATTTTGCATTCTCTCCCGATGAATTGAAGGACCAGCTTGTAAAAATTAAAAACACACTAAGCAGTGCTGTAAGGAAGGACTTGGAAGAGGATACATTTATGTTTGGAAGGGGCGTCAGCGATATGAAGGGGGGAGGCTCCATTCAGATGGCCCTTTTAAAAAGATACAGCGAGCTAAAGGAGATAAATGGAAATATTGTTTTGATTGCTGTACCGGACGAGGAAAATCTTTCAGCGGGAATGAGGGCGGCAGTAAAGCTGCTGAGTGAATTGCAGGATGAATACAACTTGGAATACAAGCTGATGATTAATTCAGAACCCCATGAAAGAAAGGACCCGGAAGTCGGGGTTTTTTCTGAAGGGTCAGTAGGGAAAATCATGCCTTTTGTATATGTAAGGGGATTTTTGGCCCATGCCGGAAAGGTTTTTGAAGGTCTTAACCCCATTCATGTAATGAGTAAAATTGTAAGCAAAACTGAGCTTAATATGGATTTCAGCGATGTGGTGGAAAATGAGGCAGCACCTCCTCCAACATGGCTTTATATGAAAGACAGCAAGGAACAGTATGATGTTTCAATGCCCCTGAGTGCCATGGGATGTTTCAGCATACTTACATTAAATCAAACACCCCAGAGTGTTCTCCAGCATGTAAAGGTAATTTGCAAGGAATCATTCGATGATGTTATCGATGATATGAACAACAGCTATAGAAAGTTTGCAAAAGCTAAGGACCTGCCTCTTAAATACCTCCTTTGGGAAACCAAGGTAGTATTCTTCCAGGAACTTTTCAAGGAAGCAGAAGCATCCTATGGAGAGAAATTCAAAGAAGAGTATCAGAAAAAATTGGGCGAGCTGGCCTACAGGCTTAAAAATGACGAGATTACAATGATAGAATGCAATTTCGAGCTGGTGGAATTTACTTTCGAATATATTGATGATTTAATGCCCAGAATTGTCTATGGACTGATTCCGCCCTATTATCCCAATGTGGCAAACCTCTTTATTGAAGACCTGGATCCCGGCGTGGCTGAATTAAGCAGGAGGCTGAATGAATTTACCCAATCCAGGTTTAAGCAGGAATACGAGACAGAGCATTTCTATACCGGCATATCTGATTTAAGCTATACAAATATAGATCACTATGACAGCAAAAATATATATACAGCATTAAAGGACTCCATGCCTTTGTTAGGTAATGTTTACGATGTGCCTATAGATATAATAGAGAAAATATCTATGCCTTGCATAAACATCGGTCCATGGGGAAAGGATTTACATAAGCTTACAGAGAGGGCAAATATAGAAGACTTATTTGTAAGAACTCCAAGAATCATCCATAAGGCAGTATCCCTGATTCTTAATTAATTTTTGTGGTTGGAAAATAAATAAAAGTATCAAACTAACTATGGTGAAATTTAATGTTAAACACTTAGCAAGAGGAATTATTAAAAGATGGTGTATTCCCCGGACCGGAGCACAAGTATAAAATTTCCGGCGACCTTTCAGAGTTTGACAGACTGTTTAAGGAAATGGAAGAAGAAATTAAGCTATAATGCATCCAAAGGAACATTATTTAAGTAAAATCCGTCTAAGCTGCAAAGGAGGTTTTTACATGAGGAATAAAATAACTTTTCTATTATGTATAGTGCTTATAGCAGCTATGGTTTTAGGAGGCTGTGCATCCCCGGCGGGAGATTTGATGAAAGGGATAATATCGCAAAATAATGGCAGGGTGCCTGAATCAATGAATAGTGAATTGAATAAAGCTATATTGGATTTTACCTGGAAGCTGTTTAAGGAAAGCAGCCAAGCTAAGGGGAATATTATGATATCTGCCCCTTCTGCATACTTTGCATTAGCAATGACATTAAACGGTGCAGATAATGAAACAAAGACAGGAATGCTCAAGGCGCTGAGTGCAGATAATATAAGCTTGGAAGAGCTGAATACAGGTTTAAATGATTGGATGATATTGATGGCAAGGGACAGGACTGCAAAATTTTCAATAACCAATTCAATTTGGCTTAGAGAAGGTTATAGTGTCAATAATAATTTTCTGCAGACAAATGCAGACTATTATTCAGCGCATATAAGAAGTTTGGACTTTGGAGATGCTTCTGCACCTGATGAGATAAACAGCTGGGTCAAGGAAACTACAAATGGGAAAATAGATAAAATAGTTGATAAAATAAGCGATGATTTATTCATGTATTTAATAAATGCAATTTATTTCAAGGGAGACTGGAAGGAACAATTTTCAGCAAATAAAACCTGCCAGATGGAATTTAAAACTCCAACAGGAAAAGTAAAAACAGATTTCATGAACCGAAGAGGAAATATTGAATTTCTGAAGCTAAATGATATAACAGGAGTAGTCTTGCCATACGAGGATGAGCAATTTGCATTTGTCGGCTTGCTGCCTGCTGAAGGCCAAACACCCAAAGATTTGATAAATGATATGTCAGCCCTGGATTTAATTGGATTACTTGCAAATAAAAAAGTTAAAAATATTGAATTATCGCTTCCAAAATTTGAAAGTACCTACGAAGACAGCTTGAAAGACGAGTTGTCAAAATTAGGAATGGATATAGCATTTCAACCCTACAGTGCCGATTTTTCACTTATGAGAGAAGAAAATGATTTGTTCATAGGTGATGTGAAACAAAAAACATATATAAAGGTCGATGAAAAGGGAACAGAAGCTGCAGCTGTAACATCGGTTGAAATGCAATTAACTTCAATGCCTGTTGAGCTGCCGAAAGTTGTATTTGACAGACCCTTTGTATACGGCATAATCGATGTAGAAACAGGAATCCCCCTGTTTATAGGGATAATGGAAAACCCGGCAATTAAATAGAAGTACAACAAAGAAAGGTACTTTGAAATCCAAAAGCCCATTCACATTGAATGAGCTTTCTTTTAGCGGGCAGGCTTCATTGTTAAGAAGCCGGCAGCTTTTTTAAACTTCATTTTTTGATCTAAAAATATTCTTAATCATGCCGGGATTAGTATTTGCAATAAAAAGTCCTGCTAAAATGACTACCAGGCCCAGCCACTGCAATTGTGTCAGCTCTTCTAAAAGAATCATTCTCGCTGACAATAATGCTATTATGGGAACCAAAAGGGGAATTGGAGCAACTATGCTCATAGGATAGTCTGCTATCAATTTGCTCCAAATACCATATCCGATCAATGTTGCAGCATAAGCCAAATAGAACATTGCAAATATTGAAGCGCCGTTTAAGCTTGTAAGTATACTGAGGATGCTTTCAGGCGTGTCCAGCATAAGTGCCATTCCCATCAATGGAAGAGGGGGAACCAGGCTTGACCAGACAACCAAGCTCAGCATATTTAGTTTTCGGCTCTTTGCAGCTGCTTTGTCAGAAGCAATTCTTGCAACTATATTTGAAGCAGCCCAGAATGAAGGTGCTGCTAACATAAGCATAAAGGCTAAAGGAGGAACCTTATCCGTACCGTCTCCAATGGAGGCCATTGCTATAAGTATCAATCCTGCGGCTGATATTACAAATCCTATTATTTGCTTTGATTTTAATTTTTCATTTAAAAATATCATTGCAAGAACCGGTGATATAAAAGCTTGGATTTGAAGAACAATGGAAGCTATGCCTGCAGGCATTCCGATTTCCATTGCATAAAACAAGCAGGCAAATTGACCCACACCTACTGTAAGCCCGTATAATACAATATATTTTAATTCTGTTTCAGGCTTCTTTACAAAAAAGATTGCAGGAAATGATGTAAGGATGAATCGTAATGAAACTAACAGCATTGATGGAACCCCGTCTAACCCCAGTTTTATAACTGTAAAATTATTACCCCATATAAATACTAACAAGGCTGACAGCAATATATCTTTTTTCTTCATACTTTTATTTCTCCTAAAGTTAATATTTTGATTATAGCACAGTTTAAAACACTTTGATATATAAAATATCTGTCTTCAAAATACCGCTTCAAAATACCGGGATCTTTTTATATAAGTAGTAATAATTGTTAATTTGAGTTATAATAACATCAATAAAACTTTATTTTTACTCATGAAAAAAACTATGGAGGAAAAAGATGGCTGAAATAAAATATGAAATAACAAAAGAATTAGCTGTGCTTTCTGAATCAGCAAGGGGCTGGACAAAGGAATTGAACATGGTGAGCTGGAATGACAGGGAAGCTAAATTTGACATAAGAGAATGGTCGCCTGACCATGAAAGAATGGGGAAAGGGATTACCCTTAACAGAGAAGAAATGCAAATAATCAAGGATATTTTAAATGAAACAGACCTGTAATTCAGCATTCAGGTTAGCAGCTTGTTTATAAACTTATATGAAAAAAGCTCATTCAAAATAGAATGAGCTTTTGTAAGTTTTAGGTTCTGCCCCCGAGTTTCAGGAACTTTCCAGGTCCTTCTCTGGAGAATTAATCGTGCATTAATGGCCGTTCAGCACCCTGACAATAAAGTTGTCAGCAGGCAGAATCAGAGTTTTTTCACCCTTCATTGTAACTTTAAGGGCTTCCAGACTTCTGATGAATTCGTAATAATCCATCCTGTCTTCAGTAGAATATGCTTCGGCAATAATTTTCATATACTCACCCTCGCCCTGCCCTTTTAATTCTTCTGCTGCGGCAGATGCTTTAGACAAAAGTATTCCAACTTCTTTATCGGTTTCATTAACAACCTTGCTTGCTTCCAAATTACCTTCTGCTCTGAAACTTTCAGCCATTTGTGTTCTTTCAGAAATCATTCTGTTAAATACAGCGGATTCGTTGTCCTTAGGAAGGTCTAATCTTTTAATTTCAACTGCAACAGTGGACACGCCGTAGTTTTTAAGCTGGGCATTAACCAATTCGGTTATTTTATCATTAACGTCGTCAATGGAGCTGTTGTCTGAATTGATAATGGAAGTCTGGTCCATTGTTCCCAATGTGTTTTTAACTGCATTATATACCACAGCATCGATACGGTTCTCCATTTCAGATATTCTTGATACAGTCCTCATGAATGTATAGGGGTCATCTATCTGCCATACTGTAAAATTATCCACCACCAATGTTTTTTTGTCACCTGTCAATACTTCTGACGGAGGTATGTCATACATCATTCTGAACTGAGGTATTTTCTCTATTTTATCCAATAAGGGGAGCTTGAAATGCAGTCCTGCAGTATCTTGGATTTTTACAAATTTTGAAAATCTGGTTACATAGGCATATTCATTTTCTCTGACTATATAGGCTGTATTTGTAATTGAAACAACCAATACAATGAATATTATTAATTTTATAAAAAATCCTAATTTGCCTTTTTTCTTAGTTTCCTGCATTAGTTTCCACCCCCGTTTTCTGAATTTGTATTAAAACTTTCCAATGGCAGTAATTTTTGTACCCCGCCTTCCGATGAATCAATATATACTTTTACGCCGGGCAGAATTTCTTCTATTGTTTCCAAATACATTCTGGTTCTGGTTATATCCTTATTTTTGGCATATTCTGTATACATTGCATTGAATCTTGCCACATCGCCCTTTGCCTCATTGATTTTGGATTCCCTGTAAGATTCGGCTTCCCTGATTAATTTATCCGCCTTGCTTTCAGCAGAAGGCAGGGTTTTATTCCTGTATGCCAATGCTTCATTTATCCTTGTTTCCTTTTCCTGCTTTGCTGTTTCAACTTCTTTAAAAGCTTGTATTACCTCTTGAGTTGGAGGCTCACTGTCTTGAATTTTAACATCAAGAAGCTGGATTCCTAAATCATAGTGCTCAAGCTTGCTGACTATTTTTTCTTTTATTTCTGCTTGAATTATTGATTTTTCCGTTGTCAAAACACCGTCTACATCTTTTGAACCGATTATGCTTCTTGCCGATGACTGTGATACCATCTTTAAAATCTGAGCCGGCTCATCAGAATTATACAAAAACTTTACAGGGTCTGAAATTTTCCATTCAATAAAAAAGTCAATATTTACAATATTGAAGTCACCTGTTATCATTTTTGCTTCATCTGCAATTGCCGTAGATAAATAGCTGTCAAACTCACTGTCGCTAGAATAGCCTATCTGCAGCTTTTGTGTTTTATTTACGGCTACTTTTGTCACACCCTGTATGGGGTAGGGCAGTTTAAAATGCAGCCCTGCCGATTCCACGCTTGTTACCTTCCCGAGAGTTGTAACCACTGCCTGTTCTGTTTCCTCCACCGTGTACTGACAAGACATTATTACAGCTGCTGCAATAAGCAAGAGAGGAACAATTAACAGAAACTTAAATTTTCCCGGTTTTACCGGGCTTTTCTTTTCAAACTGCAGGTCCTGGTCTTGAAAATCACCAGGTTTTTTAATCGAACTTAATAAATTGATGAGTAGATTTCTAAAGTTCATTTTACTGTCTCCTTTATTATTACAATAAAATTAACATTATTGCTTTCTAATTATACCATATTAGATAAACTATAAAAAGATTATATTTTTTGCCGGAATATTTCTATGTTTAAGATGGAATGTTAACTATAGGCTAACATTTTTTTAGACAGAGGTATATATGCAGCTTAAACAAAAGAAATTGAATTTAAACAAAACCGATGATGAGCATGTATTGAGCTGTAACCGGAAAAGTAATCATGGAAGGATATCAGCGAATCTTTATTGACTAAATCAGGTACAGGCTGTATTATTATTTTATAGCGTAAATACGAGGTGGATCATGTCTAATGTAACAGCTTTTTTGTCTTATGTTATCATAACAACCTTTACACCGGGACCTAATAATATTATGGCAATGTCTAATGCAACCAGATACGGCTTTAAAAAAAGCATCAGCTTTAACGCCGGGGTATTTTTCGGATTTTTAATTATTATGGTATTAAGCAGTTTTTTGAGTGTTACATTATATAAGATAATTCCGTCAATAAAGCCTGTTATGACTTTTATTGGGGCTTCCTACATATTATGGCTTGCCTGGAAAATATACAAAAGCAAGCCCCATGCTGAAGACGGAAGCCATGACACCAGTACTTTTACTGCCGGAATTCTCCTGCAGTTTGTCAATGTAAAGGTAATTATATATTGTATAACCATAGTATCAACATTTATGGTTCCATATTATGATTCTGTTTTTGTACTGAGCATGTTTTCATTGTTTCTGGCTGCAGTGAGCTTTTTATCCACATGCAGCTGGGCAATGTTCGGGTCAATATTTCAGAAATTCTTATTTAGAAATGAAAGAATTGTAAATACTGCAATGGCACTTTTATTGGTATACACTGCCCTGTCCTTTTATCTATGACAT
>CAZAYQ010000024.1:0-17844 GCA_964489345.1 uncultured Clostridia bacterium
TGTATTTTAAACTTTATTTTGTTTTGATAATATTACACGATGCTTTCAATTAGTCAAGCAAGCAAAATAAAATAATCCTTTATAATTTTGTCGAAATAGTGTAGAATATAAAAGATTATTATTTTACCGGATAAGATAGGATGGAAGAAATGAATATTACAGAACTAATAAATAAAAGAAGAATATTTGGCATTATTTCACACCCTGATGCAGGAAAAACAACCTTGACCGAAAAACTTCTGCTCCACGGAGGAGCCATAAGACAGGCAGGTACAGTACGTGCAAGAAAAAATGCCAGGTTTGCCAAATCAGACTGGATGGAAATAGAAAAACAAAGGGGTATTTCAGTTACCTCTTCAGTTATGCAGTTTGAATATGATGATAAGGTAATTTCAATAATGGATACACCGGGACACAATGACTTCGGCGAAGACACCTACCGAATATTAACATCCGTAGACAGTGCTGTGATGGTTATTGATGCCGCTAAAGGTATAGAAGTACAAACGAAGAAGCTCTTTCAAGTTTGCAGCATGAGAGGAATTCCTATATTTACATTTATAAATAAACTGGACCGTGATGCAATGGACCCCTTGGAATCAATGCAGGAATTAGAAGATGTACTGGGTCTTCCTTCTGTAGCCGTAACATGGCCTATAGGCTGCGGCAAAGAATTTGAAGGAATTTATGACAGACAAAGAAATGTAGTGACCTTATTTAAGAAAAAAGAACTCATAAACCTAAATGATGAAGGGGTCAATTCAGACAGGCTGGAAGGTAAAATAAGCCCTGCTAATCTGGCAGATTTACGTAATGCCATGGAACTCCTTGATGGTGCAGGAAATGTATTTGATATAGATATGGTAAGACAAGGGAAACTATCACCGGTATTCTTTGGTTCTGCACTGGCAGACTTTGGTGTAAGTGAATTTTTGAAGCACTTTCTTATTATGTCTCCACCTCCATCCTCAAGAAAAACCACAGGCGGAGTGGTTCATCCCACAGATGCTATATTTACAGGATTTATATTTAAAATTCAAGCAAATATGGACCCTAACCACCGTGACAGACTAGCCTTTTTAAGAATTTGTTCCGGGACCTTCGTAAGAGGAATGAATGTCACTCTTTCAAGAACCGGAAAGCAGATGAAGTTAAGCCAGTCCACCCACCTTTTTGCAAACGAACGGGAAACAGTTGATACAGCCTATGCTGGTGATGTAGTAGGAATTTACGATTCAGGCAATTTTCAAATAGGAGATACTTTAACAAACGGAAAAGAAACAATATTCTTTGAGCCCCTGCCCACCTTTCCGCCTGAATTATTCAGCCGGGTAAGCCCTAAGAATTCTCTTAAGGGAAAGAACTTTCAAAAAGGTGTTGAGCAGCTGGCACAAGAAGGTGCAATCCAGGTTTACAGAAATGAATTCAACGAAGTGATTTTAGGGGCTGTAGGAGTTTTGCAGTTTGAGGTTTTCGAATACCGCCTGGTTAACGAATACAATACAGATATCCGGATGGAAAACATAGAATTTACCGTAGCAAGATGGGTTAAAAACGATAAGCCGGAAAGCTTGAAAAAATATCAAAATTCACGCTGTATGCTGGTCTTCGACCACTTCAAAAGACCTGTCCTCTTATTCACTAACCAGTATGCATTAAGAAGCTTCCAGGACAGATATGAAGATGTGGAATTAATAGAAGCGCTGGATCTTGTAGATGAATTTAAATAGTAAAATGTCATCATTATGAATAGGTCATAGTAAGAGCACAGTCTCGTCATTATAGACCAATGTGAAGAATCTAATAAAAAAACGCATAATTTCATGCGTTTTTTTGCTTACAATCTAAATTATCGGAAAAATCCGCAAATACTTTTTTTACTTCATCAAACAAGCCGGCATTGATGGAATAGTGCATCCATTTCCCTTCCCGCCTTGAATTAACCAGCCCTGAATCACACAATGTTTTCATATGATGTGATAAGGTGGGCTGACTTATGTTTAATGCTTCTAAAATTTTACAGGCACATTTTTCTTCGCTTTTAATCATATCAATAACAGCAAGCCGGTTGGGATCGCTTAATGCCTTAAATACCATGGCAGCCTGCTCATATTTGCTTTTCAACTTATCACCTTCCAATTACTTATTTTTCTCAAGTAATTTTACAATATCATTGGGCTTTAGAACTTTTCCGGAAGATACGACTTTTTCATCAATAACCAATGCAGGAGTCCGCATAACGCCATAGCTTACAATATCCTTCATATCCTCTACTTTAACTATATCTGCTTCTATCCCCGTTTCTTTTAGTGCCTTTTCTGTATTTTCCTTCAATGTAACACAATTTTTGCAGCCTGAGCCTAATACTTTAACTATCATTTTCTTTCTCCTCAATAATTCATTCTATATAAACATATAACCAATTGCATTAAAGACATATCCGATAATTATTATCCCGATA
Source organism: uncultured Clostridia bacterium (assembly GCA_964489345.1). Lineage (GTDB taxonomy): Bacteria > Bacillota > Clostridia > Tissierellales > Sedimentibacteraceae > Sedimentibacter. Next base: position 2,462 of record CAZAYQ010000024.1, read on the forward strand.
GACACTAACCCAATAAAAGTCCACAATAATTTAGGCTTGAGAACCTGTTTTAACATAATTAAGGAGGGCAGTGAAAGAGCGGTTACTCCCATCATAAAGGTTAAAACCGTACCTAATCCTACACCCTTTGCGATCAAAGCTTCTGCTATAGGCAAGGTTCCAAAAATATCCCCATACATGGGTATACCTACAAATGCTGCTATTAAAACAGAATACCATTTATCCTGACCTAATACAGCTGCTATTAAGGATTCGGGAATCCAGTTATGAATTGCTGCACCTATGCCCACACCTAATATAATATATTTCCAAACTCTTTTAACAATATCTGCTGCCTGGTCCTTTGAAAACTCTATACGGTCCCCGGTTGTCATTTCTTCCTGTTCAATATCATAAAGAGACTTATTCCCGTAAACATATGGCTCCACATGTTTTTCAAACTTCAATCTGCTGATTATTGTACCTGAAATTACTGCCAGCAAAAGTCCAACAAGAACATATGCAATTGCTGTTCTCCAATTAAATATGCCCGCCAATAAAATTATAGAAGCCAAGTCTACCAGGGGTGATGATATAAGAAAGGAAAATGTAACACCAATAGGCAGGCCTGCACTTGTAAATCCTATGAAAATAGGAATTGAGGAACATGAACAAAATGGTGTGATTGTTCCTAAAAAGGCTGCCAGTATATTAGCAGGTATGCCGGTTAATCTTCCTAAAATTTTCTTTGTTCTTTCCGGAGGAAAATAACTTTGAATATATGATATGGTAAAAATTAGAACTGAAAGCAATATAAAAATCTTTATAACATCATATATGAAAAAATGTATACTTCCGCCTATTCTATCCTCTATGCCTAATCCAAAAATATTTTCAACCAAAAGTCTTATTAATTCCCAAAGCCAATCCATCCTTAAAAGCTGTCTGTTTAACCAAGAAAATACTTCCATTTTAATCCCCTTTATCATAATATATAGATAGATAGCTATCTATATATATTATATGAGTCATATAGACAATTGTCAATATGATTTAGAAATTTTTTTCTTGACTGCCTTTAACCCTGCTTCAGTTGTTTAATATCATATCCTGTAGGATTTTGAAATACTCTCAGCTCGAAAATTTCTACAACAGCCAGGATGTGGTCGAAAATATCAGCTTGTATACTCTCGTAATTAACCCACTGTATATCTGCAACAAATAGGTATAATTCTATAGGTATGCCGTTTTCACCGGGTGCCAGCTGTCTGACCATGGTTGTGCTTCCGGGCAGTGTATTTACTCTGTTTTTTATATAGTTTGTCAAATAAATCCTGAATACTCCTAAATTGGTTAATCGCCGGCCGTTTATGAGCAGGTCTTTATTTATGTTGTTTTCAATGTTGTAATTGTCTATTTCCCTGGTTTTTTCTTCTATATAATCAGTTAAAAACTCGATTTTTCTAAATCTCTCAATCATTTCTTCAGAACAAATTTTTACGGTAGTCATATCCATAAAAAATGATCTTTTAACCCTTCTCCCGCCGTAATCTCTCATACCCCTCCAATTTTTAAAAGAATCATTAACAAATACAGAAGTAGGTATTGTTGATATGGTTTTATCCCAGTTTTGAATTTTTACCGAATACAGTGAAATTTCCAGTACATCGCCGTCAACACCGTATTTTGGCATTTCCACCCAATCCCCTATACGGAGCATATCGTTCCAGGTAAGCTGGATTCCCGACACAAAGCCAACAATTAAATCCTTGAATATAAAAGAAACAACAGCTGTAGCAGCACCGATTCCGCTTATTAAATATATGGGATTTTTATCTAATATAATTGAAACAACAGCTATTCCCACCAGCACATAAACAGCTATTTCAATTATCTGTAAAAGTCCCTTTATGGGCCTTTCCTTAGAAACGGGATTTTGCCTGTAAATAATGTCCAATGCATCCAATAGTGATTTTAAATTAAATGATACCACAATCAAAATGTAAATAACAGCCAGCCTTTGAATAATTCCTTGAAATTCATTGTAAAACGGAGCAAAGGAATAAATGAGAACTCCGGGAACAATTAAAGCAACCCTTTTAAATAATTTGGTCTCCAGCAAAACATCATCCCACTTATGTTTATTGTTTCTTATGAATTTTGCAATAAGCTTTATAACTACACTGTTTATTATAAAATTCAATATACAACAAATCAGCAATAAAACTATAGTTATCAATATGTAATACACAATACCCGCTATTAACTCATCAGCTAATATGCTTAATAAATAATTGTAGAAAGTAGTCATTAAAATCACTGAATGCTCCTTTTTTGTTAATTATAGCATTGTTTCAGAAATGAAACAATATTTATAAACAATTCGATTTTCGGCAGATTGGTCAACATGGCCTGTCAGGCTACCGTTCCAACCTTTCCGTCGTAATTTTCATACTCTTTATTGTCCATAATTTTTATCATTCTCTGTGTAAATTCATACACATCTTCATAAGAAGTATAAAAAGCAATAGGAGCCAGCCTGATAACATTAGGGAACCTAAAATCAGGAATTATCTTATTATCCTTTAATGCCTTGCATATTCTTACAGCCTCCTCATGTTCCAAGGCAACGTGAAAATGATTTATTTTTCAAAAATCGGCAGCCGCATTGTAAATGTAGACCCCTTTCCTATGCCCGGGCTGCTGACGCTAATAGTTCCACCGTGTATTTCCATGTAATTTTTTACTATGGAAAGACCTAAACCTAACCCATTGTTATACATTCCCTTCAAAGGATTAGGATCCTGTTTAAAAGGCTCAAAAATACTTGAAAGCGCCTCATGACTGATTCCTATACCGCTATCCTCTATAGAAATAACTGCGTTTTTCTCTTCTATTTTTAAAGAAATGCTGACTCTTCCATTTTCTCCTGTAAACTTTAATGAATTTTTTAAAATATTATTTATGCATTGTGTAATGCGGAGTGGATCAACATTTACAAGAACAGGCCCTGTAAATAAATCTTCCAGCAGTTCAATGTTCTTTTCTTCAAACTGTACTTTCATATCTTCTATGGATTCTTTAACAATTGTATTAAGACTTACTCTTTCCTTTTTTAATACTATCTTGTTCTGGGATATCCGCGTGATATCAAGCAAGCCGTCAACTAATTTAGATAAATATTCTACTTGGCGCTCTAATATTTTTATTGTTTCTTTGTTTTTATCATTTTCATTTCTGATTTTTAAAAGAGTAATCCCGCCTGTTATTGTAGCTAACGGATTTCTCAGCTCATGCGAAAGAACACTTATAAATTCATCTTTATTCTTATCTGCTTTTTTAAGTTCTGAAACAAGCGCCAGGGCTTTTTTCTCGCTTTGAAGAAGCTCCACTAAAAAGGTCTGTTTCTCTTCTTCTGCGGTTTTTTGTGCTTCCTCCATTTTCTTGCGCTTTGTAATATCTGAACCTATTATTGCAAATTTACCTTGTTTCCCAAGAGCTACTGCCAGAACACTGTGCCAAGAGCTGCAGGGTCTGCTCCGCATCTCAAATATTTCAGCTTTACCATTTTTCACAATTTCCCCATATTTAATAAAGTATTCGGACTCAGTGTCTGAATAAAAATCCGTATTTTTTTTACCTATGATTTCATCTTTGTCTAATCCCATGATTTCAGCAAATATAGAGTTTACATCTAAAAACACATAGTCATTTGGAACCCCTTGGTCATCATAGAGCAATTGGCAGATTTGTAAACTTGTTGGTATGTTATCAAGCATTATTTTATAGTAATCACTGTTGTTTGTTGCTTCACTATTAATATTCATTCATATATCCCCGTTTTTAACTCCTTATTCATTAAGTACTTCTGTATAATTCGCAAATCTGAAACCGGTTTAATATTTGGTATTGTAATCATCCCCTTTTTTACAATATTATAATTCAATTATAATCAAGTTACAAGGTAAATTAACATGTCAATTTGCAGCTTGATTAAAGTTATATGAATTACTTATATTGTGTAAATTATAATCCGGTGCTATAATTAAATAAAATTAACAACATAGGGGGTTTATTCATGAAATTGGATTACAAGAGGACTTTCTTCATAGGCATGGCTTTTATGTCTGTTACAGCATTTTGGCAATTATACGATAATATAATACCTTTAATTCTTCAAAACAATTTCGGCATAGGAGAAACATTGACCGGTGGAATAATGGCCTTGGATAATATTTTAGCATTGTTTTTACTCCCCTTCTTCGGAGCATTATCTGACAGATTAGACACTCCGCTGGGTAAAAGAACTCCCTTCATCATAGGAGGAACTGCTCTTGCTGTTATACTTATGATGATAATCCCATACTCTGCTAAAATTGTCAGCTTTCCTATTTTCTTTATATCCTTGGGGCTTGTTTTATTTGCAATGGGGACTTACCGGTCACCGGCTGTAGCCTTGATGCCTGATTTGACTCCCAGGGTATACAGGTCTTCTGCCAATGCCGTAATCAATTTAATGGGGGCTGTAGGCGGCATTACCACACTAATATTTATAAAATTTCTGGTTCCGCCCGGACCGCTTCCTGATTACACCAAGCTCTTCCTGGCAGTTGCAATTTTTATGGTAATATCAATTATTATACTTGTAAGTAATATAAAAGAAAGAAAATTATTGGACGAAATTGCTGATTCTCCTGAATATAAGGATATTAAAGAAGAGGAGCATGAAGGTTCAGGCAATATGCCAAAGGATGTCAAAAGGAGCCTATATTTTATCCTTGCATCAATTTTCTTATGGTTCACAGCCTATAATGCTGTTACAACTGCTTTTTCAAGATATGCAACAAGGGTTTGGGGGATGGAAGGCGGAAGCTTCGCCTCTGCATTGATGGTAGCTACAGTAGCTGCAATTGTATCCTATATGCCTATTGGCTATATATCCGGTATAATAGGAAGAAAAAAGACTATTATTATTGGAATTATTACCATGTCTGCTTCATATTTCTTTGGATATCTTTTTCTGGAGCCCGGCCCTATGATTAATGTAATCTTTGCATTTACAGGGTTTGGATGGGCTGCTATAAATGTAAACTCTTACCCTATGGTCGTAGAAATGAGCAGAAGCGGTGATATAGGTAAATATACCGGATTATACTATACATTTTCAATGGCTGCCCAAATATTTACCCCTATATTCTCCGGTTTCCTCCTGGAGAATGTATCATATAGGACACTTTTCCCCTATGCGGTGATATTTTCATTATTATCATTGTCTACCATGCTCTTTGTAAAGCATGGCGATTCAAGACCGCCTAGGAAGAAAAGTGCATTGGAAAATTTTGATGTTGATGATTAATACCGATACTGCCTTTAATTTTTACACTATTCATTATAGTTTATATGGGGCTGTAATTCAGACTAAACATGATAAATCTGCAATAAAAAACAGCCCCTTATTTAAATTTTAGGGCTATATAAAGGGCTGTTTTTGTTTTTTAACAGCTTTTTTTTCTTAAACTTTTTGGTTTTGCTAAAATTTCAGAATAAATGATGCCTTTTAATATATCTTTCTTTAAGTCTAAATCTATTTTATTATAATTTGACCCTATAGAAATACCGGCTTCATTAATTCCACCTATTTCCTCATCTCCGCCAATAACATCAATTTCTAAACCTACGGGTTTAGGCGGTGCTTTTGGCCGTGCCGGACGGTCTGACAACATGGATGCTGCCGGGCGTGCCGCTAAATCCGATACCATGGCTGGCTGCGCCGGTTTTGCCGGGCGTGCCGGGCGCACCGGATGTGACGGTTTAGACCATTGTTCCGGTTCTTCTGACCTTTGATTTTCTTTTTGCCTTTGCACCTCTTTTTCTATTTCTTCCATAAAAGTGCTAAAGACATTTTTCTTTTTTTGTTGACTGCTTATTGTTTTTGGTTTCCCTTGTCTGTTTTTTCTATTAGCATCTTTAATATAGGCGCTTATAATGGCCCAGATAACAAGAATTACCAGTCCTCTCATTTAATCACATCCTACAGTTTATTGGTATCTTCTTTAGTTGCTTTAGAAATAGAATCCCTCATATCTGTATCTGCTAATACATTTTTCATATTATAATAATCCATTACACCCATATTGCCTTCTTTTAAAGCTTGTGCTAATGCCAATGGCACCTGTGATTCTGCTTCTACAACTTTTGCTTTCATGGCCTGGACTTCAGCAATCATTTCCTGTTCTTTTGCTACTGCCATTGCCCTTCTTTCCTCAGCCTTTGCCTGAGCAATTTTCTTGTCAGCCTCTGCCTGGTCCATTTGCAGTTTTGCACCTATATTTCTTCCTACATCTACATCTGCAATATCAATTGATAATATTTCAAAAGCAGTTCCCGAATCCAAACCTTTATTAAGTACAGTCCTTGAGATGCTGTCAGGATTCTCCAATACGTCTGCGTGAGCAATAGATGAGCCAACAGTAGTAACAATACCTTCGCCGACTCTGGCAATAATTGTTTCTTCTCCTGCTCCTCCTACCAGCCTCTCAATGTTAGCCCTTACTGTTACCCTGGCTTTTACAATCACTTCAATACCATTTTTTGCAACTGCTGAAATATTAGGAGTTTCAATAACTTTAGGGTTTACGCTAACTTGAACTGCCTCCAGTACATTTCTGCCTGCTAAATCAATAGCTGCTGCTCTTTCAAATACCAGGGGTATATTGGCTCTCTGTGCTGCTATTAAAGCGTCTACAAGTGTATTTACATTGCCTCCTGCTAAATAATGAGCTTCCAATTCATCAATGTTTAAATCAAGACCTGCCTTTGTTGCTTTAATCATCGGGTTAACTATTCTGCTGGGTACTACCCTCCTAAGTCTCATACCAATAAGAGTAGATATCTTGACTCTGACTCCTGAGAAAAATGCCGTAATCCATAAACCAACGGGTACAAATGTGAAAAATAGAATTAACAGTATAATTATAAAAATCGCTAATCCTCCGGTTAAAAATAATTCTGTCATATTAAATCCTCCTTACAAATATTTTTGATCCTTCAACTTTTGTTACTTTTATTTTATCATTTCTTACTATAAAGCCGTCATCTGACAAGGCATCGTATTTGTTATTTCCTATTTCAATAAAACCGGCCGGCCTAAGCTCGGATAAGGCTCTGCCTTCTTCACCCAACAAGTGTTCCATATCTTCAGAAGGAATATATCCCTTATCCTTATGCAGTTTATTGCTTAAGATAACACTGTTGAAAATTTTGCTCTTGAAACCTTGCTTTATAAATATTATTATTACAATTGTTGTCAAAATTATAGCTATGCTCAGCGACAATACTGCTGAACGCAAATTATTCATTGCCATTATTATTCCAACGATAATGAATACTATCCCTGAAATACCGGGCAGACCAAATCCGGGTACCATACCTTCAATAACTATAAGAATTAAGCCTATTACAAAAAAGGTCAGCGATATCCAATTAGAATTACCTGCTAAAATATTACCTCCAAAATATAATCCAAAAGCAATTATACTTGCTATACCTCCTGCACCAAAACCTGGAGTAAATATTTCAACTACAATCCCGATAAGTCCTATTGCTAATAATAAAGTGCTTAAAGCAGAACTGGAAACAGCTTTTGCAAACTTAACTTCAAATTCTTCCTCTACCTTAATAATTTCATTTGCTTCAATATTAAAATGTTTTAGTATACTATTGTAATCATTGGCTGCCAAATCAGCTATGCCATATTTTACTGCTTCATTGCCGGTTAGATTAATCAATTTGCCTTTTTCTGTAATACCTTTTATCTCAATATCCGTATCAGCCATAGCTTCAATTATGTCAGAATTTCTGTCTCTGTATTGGGCAGTGTCTCTTAATACGGCTCTCCACATAGACAAGACTTTTTCAGTGTTTGGAATAGTTTCCGCAGACCCTAAAGTGGCATTTTTAGCCATAACAACCTTTTCGCTTGCTATAGTAACAAGCACTCCTGCAGATTGGGCATTGTTATTAACAAATGAGATAGTTGGAATATCTGTACTTATTATGGAGTCTTTAATTTGTTGAGCCTGATCAACCAGTCCGCCATAGGTATCTATTTCAAAAATTATAGCTTTTGCCCCTTGACGCTCCAGATCGTCTATTGTATCCTTTACAAAATAATTAGTTGCCCTGTTTATTTCGCCTTTAATTGGAACTACATATACATTATCGCTTGTAACAGCTTCTGTTCCAAAGGCTGTAGAACTTAGCAACAATAAGATTATCAAAAAAATTCCGAATTTTCTTAATTTCATATGTGAGTATCACCTCCCTAATTGTTTTATACCCATATTTCTTAGTATGCTAACATTATTTTTTCTTAATAGTTTATGGCATAACTATCCTTATAAATATAGACGTAAATTTTTTAAGAAAAGTTCCATTACTTATTTTATAATTACTGCAGATACAATTGCACACATAATTTATTTAATCTTTTGATAATTCCCAGAAATATAGTGATGCAACCGTATTATAGGGCGAAAACAGTTTTTTGTATGCCTGGAATTCTTCTTTAGATATATTGTCTAATGAATATAATCTTTTTATTCCCCTTCGAATCCCTAAATCTTTAAAACTCAATATATCTGGTCTTTCGAAAGAATGTATAAGCAGCATTTCAGCTGTCCATTCTCCCACCCCTTTAAGCTTTATCAATTCATTTATAATTTCTTCATCACTTAATAAATTTAAATTGTCAAAATCAATAGATTTGTTTATAGCTGCTTCTGCTATGTTCTTTATATATTTGGCTTTTCTCATTGTCATCCCGCACAGCTGGATGTCTTCTAAATTTGATTTGATGATAGTTTCCGGACTAATCCCGCCTGTTAACCCTGATAACCTGTTGTTTACCGTAAAAGCCGCCTTGGTAGATATCTGCTGGCTTATAATACTTTCAACAAGGGAAACAAATATATCCGGATTTACTTCTCTTTTTATGATTCCGATTCTGTCTATTTCTTTTCCTAATTTGTAATCTTTTTCCTTTAAATAATCAGTTTCTATCTTTCCATATTTATAATATGGCATTTGAATCTCCTATCCCGCTTTATTGCTCAACCTCTGCCCTATAATTTGTATTATAACAAATACTTTTAATAATTGCTATAAATAAGCCGGCCTTTTTAATAAAAGGCCGGTCTTTTCTGCTGCTGATATTATTCAGAAGATTTATTTTTCTGCGGATGAACAGTAGTATTAATATTTTCCGGTAAAGGTACAGCATTTAAGTTTGTATAGCATAAATACCATAAGGGACAATAATATCCCAAACTTTCACTATTTTCAGCTCTTGAAACCATTTCTTCATATGAAGCCGGATTAGGTACTACTAAAGGATCCCCCGGTTTCCAGTTTGCAGGAGTATAAAGGTTATATTGTTCAGTTATTAGAATCGAGTTTATTATTCTGAAAAACTCTTCGCTGTTTCCCCCGGTAGATAAAGGCAATGTTACTATTGCTCTTATATGGCCTGTCGGGTCTATTATAAAGGTGCTTCTGACAGTTACTCCATACATTCTGTCAGGACTTATCATACCATACATTTCCGACAAGGATAAATCCGGGTCTGAAATTATTGGAAAAGGAATTGATATACCCGTATTTTGATATATATCATTTACCCAGGCTAAATTTGAATAAAAATTATCCGGTGTTAAAAAAACAACTTCAATATTATTATCTGTATATGTGGAGTAGTCAACTGCAGCACTGATTAATTCTGTAGTACTGACTGCACCAAATGCAGACGGGTGACCGGACAATATTAACCACTTCCCCCTATAATCAGACAATCTGATATAACCCTGTGTTGACAGAGCGATAAAATCAGGTGCTAACATTCCTATAGTAAGAGGTCCCGGCCTTCTTTCAGACTGATTCATTTTACTTACATTTCTATTATATATCATGGCATCTCCTTAACACATAAATATATAATATTTTATGATGCTGACGATGGAATGTTAATATTTAACAGCATTTTTACAGGATTCATGGTCCTCTAGTTCATCTGGAATCTTCCTGATTAATTAATTAATTAATCTATATATTCATTTTAATTCTTTAAACTATTGATAGTTCTTTATCCTTCTGCTGCAGAAGTATTATTTATTACACAATTATTAATTTGTTCTGTCAAATAGGACATATTTAGGCCATTTTAGATTTTTCCGAAGTTTTATTGCTCCACTTTGTGCACCTGTCGCCAAAATACCCTATGATATTTTTATTTTCATAAATTTTTACCACTTCGCATTTATTTGGACACCCTTGACACTCGAAGCTCCTTGAAAATATATTGTTATCTGCAAGCTTTAAGCCCTTGAAATTTGTTTTGCCTGTCTTTTTTACTTTTTCACATGCAATAATGGCAGCACCTATGGCCCCCATCATACTGTAATTTTCAGGAACAAATATTTCAAATCCCAGCTCGTTTTCAAAGGCCTTTTTCATACCTTTATTGGCTGCAACTCCCCCTTGAAATAAAGTTTTTGGAAGAATTGTTTTCCCTTTGCCAATATTATTTAAATAATTTCTTACCAGGGCATCACAGAGACCTCTGATTATTTCCGCATGATTGTAGCCCAGCTGCTGCTTATGAATCATGTCTGATTCGGCAAATACAGCGCACCTGCCGGCAATACGTACGCTTGAGCTTGCATTCATGGCATAATCTCCGAAATCTTCAATCGCTATGTCAAGCCTTTCTGCCTGCCGGTCTAAAAATGAGCCGGTGCCTGCTGCACACACGGTATTCATGGCAAAGTCGCTTACTATTCCATTATTTATAATTATTATTTTTGAATCCTGTCCCCCTATTTCAATAATTGTTTTTACATCCTTGTCAACTTCAAGGGCTGCTGTTGCATGAGCAGTTATTTCATTTTTAGCGGCATCTGCACCTATAATTGCAGAGGCAATCATTCTTCCTGAGCCTGTAGTTCCTGCCGCTAAAATTTCAGAGTCTTCATATTTGTTTTTCAGGCTTTTAAAGGCTTCCTGAACTGCTTTAATGGGGTTTCCTTTTGTTCTTAAATATATTTTTTCAACAAGATCATAGCCTTTATCAATAAGGGCTACATCTGTGCTTACAGAGCCTACATCAACTCCCATATAATACATTGTTCCGTCTCCTTTCAAGTAAATCTATAAATGCCTCGACCCTTGTAACATAGCCTGCTTCTCCGGTCATATCATCCACAAGCAGCGACATTATAGGAAACTCATAATCTCTTGAAATAGAAGGAAGAATTGATTTTGAAACAATTTCAGGCATGCATCCCATGGGAAAAATTTGAATTGCCCCGTCAAATCCTTCTTTATATGATAGTATTGCTTGGCCTATGCATTCCCTGGCGTGACCGCCTATGTCCATGGGCAGATATTGGCTGGATGCTCTTTTTATACTGAAAGAATTAATTTTTATGGGACTTAAAGCCATATTTTTCAGCCACCAGGAAGGAGTCATCCCCCTTTTCGTTGAAACACCGTAATCCATCAGTTTATCTTCTATATAGAAGTTTGAATATGGCTCAATAAGGGTGTATATTTCGCCTATAAGAGCTATTTTTACAGGATCCTTATTTAAATCAACCGGAATATATTCAATCTTTTTTTTGTATTCCTTTATCAATGAAAGCATTTCATCAGGAGCCGGACATTTTATTGCTTGGGTTTTACACTCATTTAAAAGTCTTTTGCACTGACCTTTGTTTCTTTCATAGCCTGCCAGGTAATGAGACAAGGCTTCTGTTTCATCTATTAAATGCATTATGTATATGGCTTGTTTTGCTGCCTTTAATTTTTCATGCCTGCTTTTCTTGCTTGCAGCCCCGATAGATACGAACCTTTTAAATAGTTCTTTTATGCCGATATCCTTTGGCATGTCTAAAACAATAAAATTTGGGTCATATCCCAGACTTTTCATTAAATTCATCTGAAGCTCGCAGTATTCCCCGAAACGGCAGGGTCCGCAGCTTCCCGTAAGTATTATTGTGTCTGCTCCTTTTTCGATTGCCTGAATGTAGTTGCCGATCATAATTTTAAAGGGAAGGCAAATTTCTTCCGGTGAGTATTTTGTTCCTATATTAAGGGCTTCATCATTGTTTAAAGGAGGGATTATATATTCTATTTCTAATCCGTCAAAGAGCGCCTTTACAGCAATATATATATTACCCATGTGTGGGACTGTCACTTTCATTGAATACTCTCCTTTCCAGCATATCTTTGAATGCTTCCAGCCTTGTATCGATTCCCGCCTCCCCTGTATGCTCGTCAATTTTCAATATCAAAAGAGGAAAATCAGGAACAGTGTTTTTAATAAGCTCAATTATTACTGAATCTGTACCGCAGTTAAATGACGATACATAAATTATTCCATCCACAGATTTTTCCTTTGCAGCATTTACTGCAAAGCCGTAATTCTCCCTTACAAAGGTCCAAAAGGGCCTTTTGTACAAGTTTTCAGCTTCCTGATATAAAATATCCTCACCGGTAAATTCAGCCGTTTTAACCCCCATTCCCAAGTTATTCAATTTAACTACCAAATTCATATTTATGAAGCTGTCATAAATATTATAGGGGTGTCCTACCAATGCAGCATTTATTTCATAATCCTTATCATCGATTCCTGTTTCGTGAATTTTTTGTGCATTTATTGCATTTATAAATGCTCTTTTTATTTCATACTTATTCTTTCTTAAAAATTTTCCTGATGATTTAGCCCAGGTGTAGAGCTTTTTCTTGGATGTGGCATAAATGGGCTCTGTAATAGTTACAGGCAGTTTGTCGAAGCTGTTTATTACCATTTCAGGCAAGCCGCAAAATTTAGGACATATGTATTCGTTTTTCCACAGCTGCATAATCCTTGGAATTACAAGCACATCACACTTGTCTTTAATTGAATTCACATGTCCGTGAAACACTTTAACCGGCAGGCATGCATCATCCACACAATACTTTACTCCTGCATCCAAAATGTTTTTGTTTGTATCCTCTGAAACAATAATTTCAGCTCCCAGTTCGCTGAAAAATGTAAGTAAAAAAGGATGGTATTTGCAATACATCAATCCTTTTGGTATTCCGACCTTCATAATCCCTCCTAATAAAAAAATATCACAAATTATATTATTACCTATAATTTGTGATATTATACGTAGGTCAGTGGAGGCGCCCCCAAACAGTCTCAAAATAATTTAGCCGCATAAAAATTTTCTAACAACAGGTCATTAGCAATAGTTGAAAAATTTAGGTGCTATCCTAGCTGTCACATTATATCAATAACAAATTTGTGCTGGATTGCATAGTTGATGATAAAGACCAACCGTTCCAGGACTAAAAAATTCTTTCCTGCAATCTATAAGGCAATTAACAATTGCGGGCTTCCCACCTTTTGCTGATTCACTGGCTTTTTGTATTGCCGGGATAATATCCTTAGGTTCTCTTACGCATATGCCATATCCTCCCCAACCGGCTGCTATTGTTTCATAATTAAAGAAGCCTTCTTCAGGTGCAATACGAGCACCGAGATCGTGGTTTTCATCCGGAACTTGGTGCATTGAGAATGCCTTAATCATTCCCCAGTTTGCATCATTGAAGATTACACAAACATAAGGTATTTTCAATTTTGCAAAGGTATATAATTCACCAACATACTGTCCAAAAGAGCCATCTCCAATACTATGGAAAATTGGCTTTCCGGTTGCTTGATAAACACCATTTATAGTTCCCCATGATGCTCCTATACAACCTATATATGATGCATAAAAACTTCTGCAATTAAAATTGTTTTGAAATCCTACAAATGGTTTTAGAATCATAGGCCATGTAACTGAATCTCCTCCATCCATAATGTAACAATAATTTTGACCTTCCGGACTATTTAGGAATCTTATTATATCAGCTGCTACTCTTGCCGGATGCATTGGGACACATTCGTTATTTATGAGAGGTTCAAGAAAACCAGCTGTTGCTTCTCCTTGCTTAATCAATTCATCAATCCAAGATCTTGAATCACGTTTATTTGTTTTAACTTTTACTGCATCTAATATTTGTTCTGTAACAGCATCGGCATAGCCTATAATGCCAACATCTATTGGCATATTCAATCCAATATGCTGATGGTTACGATTGACATTTATTAATTTTGCGTTTTTACATATCCCTTCAACTGCAGCCAGGTTAAGTTTATGGTTTAGCAGTAAAAGAACATCTGCTTGTGCTGCTGCTGCCGCTCCTACCTGAAATAAAGGCTTATTGTCAGCAAAAAAACGTCCCTGATTAGTGGCTGATGCGCTAGCTGGTATTTGTAAGTAGTCAGCTAACTCTTTAAAGACATCAAAGTTTTGGCAATTAAATTGTGCTCCGTCACCTATAATCATAGCCGGTCTTTCAGCATTAATGAGTAATTCTGCAGCCTTTTCAATTTCAGCCGGTTCGCCAAAAAATCTTGCATTTGTTCTCGATCTTGCCGGGTATTTTACTATTTCCACATCAACTTTTCTTACTTCTAGTACATCCATTGGAAGTTCCACATATACAGGACCGGGAACATTGCCCATCATATTACGAAAAGCTACCGCAATATGCTCAGCTATTCTATGTGTTTCTTGAACTTCAATAGACCAAACTGTATTTGTTTTCATCATTGTAAGGGTATCGTATTCCTGAAGTACCTCTGTGAGATCGTGTTCTGTTGAAGAAGCCCCGCCTAAGAATAATACAGGAACATTACCTAGCATACAGTCAGCTACTTGTGTCATAGCATTTGTTACGCCTGGACCTGCTGTAAGGATAACAACACCTGGTTTGCCTGTAGCTAAAGCATATCCTTCTGCAGCAAAAGCTGCTGCTCCCTCATGACGAGTATCAATTACATCAATTCCCAACTTTTCAGCTTCTTGAAATACTCTGAAAATATGTCCCCCTGTTAGCGTAAAGATTTTTTCTACCCCTTCGTTCTTTAATGCTTGTGCTAAAATCATTGCACCATCAATTTTTGCCATTTAAATTCCTCCTTTTTAAGTAATTTATTTAAGTAGTATAATTCTGCATCTTGTCAAATGATACAAACATAGAGCAGTATGGTATACGTAAAGATTTAGCGTATGCTTTTAGCATACGCCACATATAATTACAGTTTATATTTTAAGCCAACTTATCTGCCCCATACAAATCATTAATTACATCCTCCATACCGCCAAGTTTTTGTAACAATTCCAAGGATGGCTTACCTGTTTCAAAGTCAATACCTGCAGCCTCAAAGAAATTTTTTGCTAATAACTCTTCGTCTACGGTTATACCCTCCAAGGGTCCTGCTGCTAACGGCGGTTTGCCTACGGACCTTCGTG
>CAZAYQ010000025.1:0-5605 GCA_964489345.1 uncultured Clostridia bacterium
GTGCCGGACAAGCTACCGCAACGCTTATGGAAGAGCTGGAATCAAACAATCCGAGCAATTATCTGGTAAGATGCATCATAGATGACAATGAAACAAAAATTGGAAGGGCTATGTACAAGGTAAATATTGTTGGTGATACATCAAAGATTTTGGAAATATCTAAAAGATATGAAATCGACTTAATAATTGTAGTTATCCCTTCTATTGATAAAGAAAATAAAAAAAGAATTCTTGATATCTGTTCAAAAACAAAATGCAAACTGCAGATACTGCCTGAATATTGCACGCTTATATCATATGACAGCTTTAATTCCCTTTCTGAAAGCATAAGAGATGTACAGATAGAGGACCTTTTAGGGAGAGAGCCGATTGACCTTGATTGTGAATCAACAAAGGGCTGTTTAAATAATAAAACAGTCCTTGTTACAGGAGGGGGAGGTTCTATAGGGTCGGAACTTAGCCGGCAGATTGCATCCTGCTCACCAAAGAAGTTGATAGTATTGGATGAATATGAAAATAATGCTTATGAAATTCAAAGAGATTTAATATGCAAATATGGTGACAGGTTAAACCTTGAAATCGAAATTGCTTCCGTCAGAGATGGAAGGAAATTAGAAAAAGTGTTTTTATTAAATGAAATAAACATTATCTTTCATGCTGCCGCTCATAAGCATGTGCCTCTAATGGAGCATAACCCTGAGGAAGCCGTAAAAAACAACATAATAGGAACCTACAATACAGTTAGGCTGGCAGACAAATTCAGGGCTGAAAAGTTTATACTAATATCTACTGACAAGGCAGTGAATCCTACAAGTATTATGGGAGCAACCAAAAGAGTTTGTGAAATGATGGTACAGTCATATTCCAAACACAGCTCTACAAATTTTTCTGCTGTAAGGTTCGGCAATGTATTAGGAAGCAACGGCTCTGTAATACCTCTTTTTAAGCAGCAGATAAAAGAAGGGGGGCCAGTTACCCTGACGCACGAAAATATTACAAGATACTTTATGACAATACCTGAAGCAGTGCAGCTTGTACTTAAAGCTGCATCAATTGCCGGGGGAGGAGAAATATTTGTGCTGGACATGGGGGAGCCTGTGAAAATAAAGGATTTGGCTTATAATCTTATCAGGTTGTCCGGTCTTATTCCTGATCAAGATATAAAGGTTGAATACATTGGCTTAAGACCGGGGGAAAAACTTTATGAAGAACTTTTGATAACTAAAGATGCATCTCAAAGCAAAACGGAAATTGAAAATATATTCATAGAAAAACCGGTTGAATTTGAAGAAGAGCAATTCTTTGATATACTGGAAAAGATGGTGGTGGCTGCCAAGAATAATGAAAGAGAAAATATTATAAGACTTATAGAAAAGACAGTTCCTTCCTACAATAAAATACCAAAAGGGCAGGAAGACTTTTATAATGTTCAAAAATCAAGAAATACATGAAAATGAGTTCTTTTTGTTGACATAAATATGATAAAAATGTTAATATAAGATGTATTGCAATTCTACAAATTATAACAAATTACAATCATTTATCTGTTATTAAGGAGAGGCAATGTACGAAGAAGATTTCAATGAAATAGACTTGAGGGAAATATTTCAGATAATAAGAAAACATCTTATATTAATAATTATAATACCTATAGTATTTGCGGCGATTGGTGCTGCCGTAAGTATTTATTTAATTGAGCCGGTATATGAATCCTCTACCACATTAATAGTGAGAGAAGATAAGGATGCCGAGGAAGAAATAAGCATATCAGATGTTAATTTAAGCAAAAGCTTAGTTTATACTTACGCAGAAATGGCTAAATCATATACGGTATTGGATAATACTGCCAAAACCCTGAACATAGACAAGCTTAACGGCAATAGTATTACTGTATCTCCTGTAAAGGACACCCAAATTCTTAAGGTAGCGGTGCAAAACACAGATCCTGTATTGGCAAGGGATATTGCCGATACATTGGTTGAAGAATTTACGATGGAAATTCAAAGAATCACCAAGACGAACAATGTGGCTGTGGTAGATTATGCAAGGCTTCCTCTGGAACCGGTAAAACCGAATATTGTAATGAATACCGCCATAGCAGGGATTTTGGGTCTTATGATCATACTTTTGATAGTATTTCTTAAAGAGTATTTTGACAACACTGTAAAAACTGAAAAGGATATAGAAAATCTGCTGGGTCTTCCAATATTGGGGGAAGTTCCTAATTTTAACCATGGGAGCAAGTCCGGGAAGTTTCTGATTAGGGATAATCCGTCATCTCCAATTGCTGAAGCTTACAGAAAGATAACAACAAATATTGAATTTTCAAATGTGGACAATGAAATAAAAACTATTATGATTACAAGCGCAAAGCAGGATGAAGGAAAGACTACAACAATCTGCAATATAGCAGCTGTAATGACTGAGTTAAAGAAAAACATTTTATTAATGGACTTAGACCTTAGGAAACCGGCTGTGCATAAGCAGTTTAATCTGTCCAATAAAACAGGACTTACTGATTTGCTTATGAACAAGGATGACTTTAAATCATATTTGCAAAATATTTCTCCCGGATTAGATGTTATAACCACAGGAATGGTTCCTGCAAACCCTGCAGAAATAATCAATTCAAGAACATTGAAAGAGTTGATTAAGGAAATGGCTGCAGAATATGACTATATATTATTGGATGCCCCGCCTGTAATGCTGGTAAACGACCCCATAACAATTTCCACATATTCTAATGCAGCCATACTTGCCATAGAACATGGAAAGACTGAAAAAGAGCTGGCAAAAAAGGCTGTGGACAGCTTAAAACAAGTAGATGCGAATATAGTAGGAGCAGTATTTAATAATATACCTGTTTCAAAACAAAACAATTATTATTATTACAGGAGCTATAACTAATCAAGAGGGGATGTCATGATTGATATACATAACCACACCTTGTTCGGGGTTGATGACGGACCTGAAACAATTGAAGAATCAATGGAACTGATAAGGATAGCAGCAAGCAGGGGAGTAACTCATGTTATAGTTACTCCCCATTTTAACAAGAGAGATTATCATTTGAATCAGGATAAGGTGTCAACTAATTTCCAATTATTAAAGGAAGAAACAGCTAAGGAAAATATAAATATTGAGCTTTATTTAGGCAATGAAGTCTACATGGATTCTGTGGGATATGCATCAATTATTGATAACGGATTCAATACTTTGGCTGATTCAAATTATCTATTGGTTGAATTTAATGAAATAATGCCTCCGGCAAATATGGCTGAAATTTGTTATGAAATAACAGTCAATGGATATATACCTGTTATTGCTCATG
This sequence comes from uncultured Clostridia bacterium, assembly GCA_964489345.1. GTDB lineage: Bacteria > Bacillota > Clostridia > Tissierellales > Sedimentibacteraceae > Sedimentibacter. The sequence goes on from CAZAYQ010000025.1 coordinate 3,332, forward strand.
CAGAAAGATATGAAATCCTTTATAAAAACAGCAAGCTTTTGGGAGAAATACTTGATGAAGGTGCACATCTGCAGGTAAATGCTTCTCCTATAGTTAATAAAGAAAATAAAGAAAGAAATAAATTTGCCCACTATTTGTTAAAAAATGAGCTTGTAAGCTTTGCAGCATCTGATGTGCACAATAACAAAACAAGAAAATTTCATTTGGATGAAGCCTGTGATGCAGTGTGTAAGCTTTACGGCACTGCATATGCAGACAATATATTTAAACAGAATCAGATGAACATTATAAATAATATAAAATTTGACAGTCCAAAGCTGCCTGTCGCCGCCGGTAAAAAAGCTGCAAAGAATCAACTGTTTAACATCTTTTTCGGAAAGTAAAAACCCTCTCTTGGCTATGAAGAAAAACCAAGATATTTTAATGTTTTTGTTGAAAAAAGTAGAAAAAAATGATAAAATTAATTTTAATGCTTGTATTATTAAATAAGTATAGGAAAGGGGAGCAAAAATGAAAAATATTATGAAAGTAATTGCTTTAGTAATGTGCTTGATTTTATCATTGGGAAGTATTGTTTATGCGCAAGAACCGGTATTAATATCAACCCCCATGGAAAATGACTATGAAGGGCATTGGGCACAGGCAACTATCGAGAAATGGCTTAATGCAGGAAAAATATCAGGCGACCCTGACGGAAGCTATAGACCTGATGATTATGTAACTAGGGCGGAATTTGTAAGAATGGCCAATAGTATCATTGACTATAATGAAAAGGCAGATATTACATACAAGGACATAAAAGCAAATGACTGGTTCTATGACTTTATTAGAGTTGCACAGAAATTAGGGTATATTTCCGGGTATTCTTCTGAAGCATTCGGTCCTAATGATAACATTACAAGAGAACAGGCAGCATCCATAGCAGCAAGAATCCAATATTTGGATGATTATGAAACAGGACTTGAAAACTATACGGATATGAATAAAATATCTGAATGGGCGAAAGGTGCTTTGGGAGCCGCATCTAATGCAGGCTTCATAAAAGGTTATGAGGATGGCAGCGTAAAACCTTTGAACTTTTTAACAAGGGCTGAAGCCTTGACTATGCTTGATAACATTTTAGTTAATGCAAAGAATGTTATTATTTACAAAGGCGATATGGAGCTGAAGGATATAGTTATTGAGGGAGATTTAATAATTGCCCGCACTGCAGGTACAGGCTGGGTAAAACTGACTAATGCGGTTATTAACGGCAGAATCAGAATATTTGGCGGCCAGGTAACATTCTCCGGAAAGTATAAAAGTGTTATTGCATCGGGAGACTCGGATTTAAACTTTGACGATGGCGAAATAGAGGATTTAACAGTTAATGAGCCCATAGTTTTAAGGGGTAAAGGGAAAATCAAAAGCCTTAGGGCTAATGCAAATGGAATTAAGTATGAAAAAGAAATAAAGATTGAAAAAATAATACTGGGTTCAGGGGTAACTGAGGAGCCTGCACCCTTAGAAGAAGAAGTGCCAATTATCGGCGGCGGCGGAGGCGGCGGTGGTGGCGGACCAGTTGTTCCTACAACTAAGAATCCTAATATTCAAATCAGAATTTCATCTCCGGATGGAGCATATACAAGAGTATTCAATACTGAAAAATTCTCTAAAAATGAACTTATTTACAACGCTATGATTGCTATTTTAAATAATGATTCATATAAAAATCAAATAAATAGTATACTAGAATTATCAGTTTCAAGAATGGACAATATTCAAGTTGACGGGTTAAGGGATCTTGCTGATATATGGAATAAGTTTGAAGGTTATTTAACTGGTACCTCAATCGATTTATCAGAATTGAAAACAGCTGTTGTTATAAATAAGGATGTAGATGTCAGTCATGTTGTAGCAGCACTTCAGGAAATCAATAATTCTGAAAATGCAGGCAAAATATTTGAAAATATTGAAGCGGATGATAATTTTAATGACCTGACATTCAAATATAATGAAAAGCTATTAACCTATACTATAACTTCAACAGTAAAAGATAGTTTACCATCAACATATACGGACATTGCGGATTTCTTAATAAATGAGATACTTGTACAAAACAAGAAAATAAGTGAATTTTTAGAAGAGTACGGTACTGTAACAATAACAGCAGTTTTAGAAGACTCGGATAAAACAGCAAGTATATCAATAGGACTCAAGGATTTGAAATAAAACATATTAGGGGAGGGTTAAACCTCCCCTGTTATAACAATAAAATCCGCTACAGTAATAAAA
>CAZAYQ010000025.1:5705-17101 GCA_964489345.1 uncultured Clostridia bacterium
AATTGCTGATGCAGAAGGCCTTATTCCATCTCCGGGAGGCCAAACAGGCGGTTCACCGGGCGGTTCATCCGGTTCTGATGATGAATTAACAAAGGATGAATTATATGAAACAATGGACAGAGTTATAAGAAGGCTGACACTGGGAGTGGTCCCTAACCTTTCAACAGAAGGCCAGAAAGAAATTGTGGAAGATATTATATTGAATATGAAAAAATATCAGGAAAATAACAGTTATGATTATGAAAAGGCTGCAGAAAAGGCTTATAATAAATATAAGCTTCTGACCGAAAAAGAAGGGGAAGAGTTAAAATATCAGATTCAGCTTCAGAATACGACACAGGATTTATTAGATTTACAGGATTTTTTCTTCCCTGATATGAAGATTTAATTTTACTTTTAGCATATAAAAATATAAACCTATTTATAAGATGTATGGGAAAACATCATAAAAAAACAAAGCACAGGAAACAAATATGAAGAAATCAATTAAAATTTTATTGATAATTTTATCGGTTATTCTTGTAATAACGGCTGCAGTTGTAATATGGCAGTTTGACAATATTTCTGCCCTTATAATCGGCTTAAGCAATTCTTCTGATGATTTGGCCGCTAAAATGGATGACCATAGAAATAAAGTTAAAACTGAAGTGGAAAAGTATATTTCTAAGCCTGTCGATGATATATCTGCAGAAGATGAGCAAAAACTTCTCAAAGGACAAATAAGCGTAGAAGAGATAGCTGAAAAATACAAGCTTCCCATTGAATATATGAGGGATGGAGACCTTGAGGCGGATATCAATAAAGACAATAATGATAAGAATCCTTATGATTCTAAACCGGACACAACTTATTTACCCCTGGATGGCAACAAAATAATCGAGAAGGAAATAGGCGACAGCATAGCACAAATGTATGCTTTGAAGGCTAAGTACGTGAATAAGTTAGGGGAGTTGGAAAGAGAAGTCATTGAACAGTATAAAAATCTTCCAAAATCAAAGCAAAACAAAGAGGGAAAAAAGGAATTGCTTATGGCTAATATCGGCTATGTTGCAAGCCTTGAAGAAACATGCGACACAGAAGTCAACAAGCTTTTAATTTCGTTGGAAAAAAACCTGAAAGAGCTGGATGGGGACCTTGAAATAATTAAAATACTCACGGATGCCTATGCTGAAGAAAAGGAATTAAAGAAATCATATTATTTGAGTATCTACAATTAAGGTGCCGGGCATCAGCTGCTACCGGGCACCAAAGGTTAAATTTATTTGAAGTTTTCCACTATTATTATACTGTCCACTCCTTTTACGAATTCAAGTCTCCTGGTTTCTTCCAGGGCTGCGTCAATATTTTTTCTTTCAGCTTCGTGGGTAATAAAAACCAGGGGGACTGTATTATTTCCGTTTTTCTGTCTTTGAACCACGGAAGCCAAACTCACCTTGTTTTTCCCGAAAATACTTGCAATGCTGCCAAGGACTCCCGGTTTATCAGTAACTTCCAAATTTATGTAATATTGCTTGAAACCCTTGTTTGAAACAACAGACTTTTTCTTGCTTTCTGATGAATAAGATGAGTCTTTGTTTTTAACAATGTACATTATGTCATCAAGAACTGCACTTCCTGTAGGAAGAGAGCCTGCACCCCTGCCGTAAAACATCAGTTCGCCAACAGCATTGCCTCTTAAAAAAACAGCATTAAATTCGTTCTTTACTGTTGACAAGGGATGGGAGGCAGGAATAAATGCCGGGTGGACGCTCAGTTCAATTTCATTTCCATTTTTGATTCCGGCTGCTAAAAGTTTAATATTGTATCCCAATTCCTTTGCATATTCTATGTCTTCTTTGGATATTTTTCTTATCCCTTCCTTTGGAATGTCATTTACATGGATTCTTTGTCCAAAAGCCAGGGTTGACAGGATGGCCAGTTTGTTGGCTGCATCATCACCCTCTACGTCAGAAGAAGGATCAGCCTCTGCAAAGCCCAAAGCCTGTGCCTGTTTTACTGCCTGGTCATAATCCAGGCCCTTATCTGTCATTTGTGTGAGAACATAATTTGTAGTACCGTTAAGAATGCCAAAAACAGATTCAAATTCATTGGCAGAAAGATTATTTCTTATCGTGTTCAATATGGGAATTCCCCCGCCAACACTTGCTTCGTACATCAGTTTAACATTATTTTTTTCTGCTATTGGCTCCAGTTCTTCTCCATGGGCTGCAATGAGAGCTTTGTTTGCAGTTACAACATTTTTTTTGTTGTTTAGAGCTGCCTTTATATATTCATAAGCAGGATTTATCCCTCCAATCAATTCAACAATTATATCTGCATCGCTGTTTATTACCTGGTATGCATCGCTTGTGTAAACCTCTTTGGGCAGGTTTACATTTCTTTTTTTATCAAGATTGCTGACAAGAACCTTATCTACAATCAATTCTCTGCCTATGGAAGCCTCTACTTTGTCCTTGTTGAATTCCATAATGCCAACAAGTCCTGATGCCACTGTGCCCATGCCTAATATCCCTATTTTTAATGATTCCATTTTTCCCTCCTCTGTTCTTAAAATGAATACATATGTCTTTAAAATAAATACCACAATAATATATCACAAATTTTTACATAGTTCAACATAAATATTTTTTGAACATAAATAGCACCCGAACTTCTTTTTTTTCAAAGCCGGGTGCTACTTATTTGAGTTTTCTTTTCCGTATCCTGTTGGAATCACCTCATTTGTCAATCATCTATATAATCAATTTTCCTTAATCTTACCTCTGTTTTCATTCCTAGATATACTTTTACTGCCCTTTGAGATATTCCTATAGAATTCTCCCCAAATAATTTGATTGCAGCGATCATATAACTACTCACAGATTCAATTGTAAGATTTAGTACTTGTTGTATACATAATATACCCATATTAGAAATGTTTAAACAGTTAATTTATTATTTTAATACATAATATGTTTTAAATAATTATATGTTACTTATTGAGAAAAATGATGGAGAATTCATTTAAAGGTATGGGGTCACGCCAAATCACGCCAAATCAGAAAAAAAGAATATTGACACTTTTTGTCAAAATTGCTATACTATAAAAAACATTATCAATGAAGGGAGCAGAAATATGGGTAAATTTGTTGTTAAGGAAGTTAAAACAGGAATTAAATTTGACTTGAAGGCTACAAATGGACAGGTAATAGCAAGCTCTGAAGTATATAAGTCAAAGGCATCATGTTTGAAGGGCATTAACAGTGTTATAAATAATGCACCTGTTGCCAATTTGGAGGACCAGACAGTAGAAGGTTTTAAAGTAGAAAAGAATCCTAAGTTTGAAATTTATGAGGACAAGGCGGGAGAATACAGATTCCGGCTAAAAGCAAGAAACGGGGAAATTATAGCTACATCAGAAGGCTATAAGGCTATGGACAGCTGTAAAAACGGAATAGACAGCGTTCGTAAGAATTCAGCAAATTCAACAATAGAATAAGCATAAGCTGCGCATAAGAACAGCAATTTGCTGTTCTTTTTTTACGGGACCGGTATCATTAGGGCAGGCTGTTAAAAATTGCGGGAGGTCTCATCCGGAATAGGGTTGAAAAATGACAGGAAGTCCTATATTATTAGAATAGGGAAAGAAAAAAATACAGACAAAAAATATGGAGATAAACTTGAAAAAAACAGCAAAAAGATTATTATTATATGTAGGCGGTATATTAATACTTGCAACAGGTGTTAATATTTCAAAGGCTGCCCAGCTTGGGATATCGCCGGTCAGTGCAATTCCTTATACAATGGAGCTCATATGGAATATTGAACTTGGTAAAGCCACTTTAATATTCTATGTCTTATTAATTATTATCCAAATTATTTTATTAAGAAGAAATTATAAACTCATACAGATATTACAGATTTTATGCACATTTTTATTTGGTTATTTTCTTACATATACAGGAAAAGATTACATCTTGTTTTGGCTGCCGGAGGCATCATTTTATGTAACAAAATTAGCTTATTTGTTTGTGAGTATAATAGTTATAGGTATCGGTATATCCTTGTATCAAATTGCGAATTATTTATCCCTTCCTTCAGAAGGACTTATAAATGCAATAGTTAAGATGAGTAACGGGAGGCTTAAGTTTTCCAATGTCAAGGTTTGCTGTGACAGCGGAATGGTTCTTGTTTCTGCTTTGCTGTCATTAATTTTTCTGGGAGAATTAAAATCAGTAAGAGAAGGTACTCTTATAGCAGCCCTGTTGATAGGGAAGGTTGTAGGTTTTATGTTCAAACACTATAAACAGAGAATAATAGAATGGACTGATAAATAAAAAATCACACTTCATTACTATAGGAATAAAATAAGATAGTATATAATGAAGGAAGTGATTTTTTTGGCAATCAGAATATTTATAGATCAGGGACACAACCCTGCGGGCTTTCATAATGCAGGAGCTTTAGGCAACGATTTATATGAAGGAGATATAAACTATCAGGCAGGAATTTATTTGGCAAATTTGCTGGCTAATGATTATAGATTTGAATACAGATTATCAAGACCTACACCCACTACAGTCTTAGGAACAAATACCGCATCCAGCTTAGCGGAAAGGGTAAGGCTGGCAAATCAATGGCCGGCAAATTATTTCATCAGTCTTCATTGCAATGCCAATGTTAATCCTGCCATTAACGGGTCTGAAATGTATATATTTCAGTTAAATACCCAGGCAAATTGGCTGGCGCAGCATATTATGAACGGAATTGTACGCAATACTCGGCTGAGAGATAACGGTATAATGCAGAACCAGTCTCTTTATGTATTAAGAAACACTAACATGCCCGCAGTACTGGTTGAAATGGGATATCTGACCAATTTTAATGATGCAATGATTTTAAGAGATAATCTGTGGAATGTTGCTTACGGTATCTATTTGGGAATATTAAGTTATTTTGGCTTTATGCCCCTGTGATTCATTGAAAAATAAAGAATAGGAGATTATAGTATTATAAACCACCGGCAAAACCGGTGGTTTTGACATGTCATCTTCCTTGAAGACTGCCTATATATTGCTTGTATTGCCAAATCTTAAATTACGGTATATAAGCACTATTCTGTCCCAGGTGTATCTGTCAACCACTCCCGTAACATCTATTCCAAAATACTCCTGAAATGTTCTTACAGCAAGCTCTGTCAGAGGTCCGTAGATTCCGTCCGGTTCAGCCGGCGGAATTCCTTCCAGCACAGAAGCAATATAAGACAGATATTGCTGAATTAAGTAAACACCCGGACCTTCCGAGCCCAGCTGATATGCAATACCGGGCCACAAAATTGCAGGCAGGGCAATAGCAGAGGGAGGAAGTGTATCTAAAATACCTGATACTGCATTGAACATTGTATTGTAAGTTTGTTCATCCACAAGGCCTGTGATGGGCAAATTAAATGTTCTTTGAAATTCCATTATGGCTGCTCTCGTTTGAGTATTCAATACACCGTTAATATCCACTGATGGAATAGTGTTGTAATATGCAGAAAGAACATTGAGAAAATACTGAACAACCTGGACCCTGGGCACAATTTCATCAGGTCCGGGAGTTGGAATATATTCAGGAATTTCACTCATTATGACCCCTTGAGAAGTCAATTCGGCTAATCTTGTAACGGCTGCATAAATTCTTCTTATTTCATACCATGTTGATTTATCAATAATTCCTGTTACCGGCAAATTGAATATTCCTTGAAATACATTTACAGCTGCTTGTGTTGCTTCATCAAAGGTACCTGTAGGATTTGTTATTCTCGGAATAGCCGGATAGTTGACAGCTATGGTGTTTAAAGCAATCTGCATCAACAATATATAGGGATTGTTGTCTCCCGGCTGAAGAGGAATACCGGGATATGTTTCAAAAGCTTCAGCTACAGGAGTATTCTCTTGAATATTGATGTTTTCTCCGTAATAATATTGAAGAATTTCATATGGAGTGTAGCCTTGCTGGGCTAATTCTACCGAACCCCACTGGAGAAGGCCGGGGCACCAGGAAACACGGCCGTCGCAAAACTGAGCATAAAGAGGTTCAATTTGTCCCTGCCTTGCTATGTAGCTGTCAAAAAGTTCATCTGCCAGCACTGATACACTGTCAAAAATACCTCTGTTATGGACAAATGCCTGGTCTACTCCTGTATCGCTTGTTATGTCAAAGTTATAACCTCTGGTCCTGTACCATTCCGTGAAAATCCGGTTTAATGCAGTAGAAGTAATCGCATATATGTTAGCTCTAAGTGCACTTTCAGGCCAAGTGGGATAGAGTTCGCTTGAAGCCACGTTTTTAATATAATCGAGAAAAGAAACCGTCACATTTTCAGCAGGCTGATCCGGTGCGCCTAAGTGGACGGTTATTGATGAGGGAATAACCACCTCTGTAAGTCCGGGAATTCCTATACTCATAGTAATACCTCCTTAATCATTTGATATGTCAACGGGACTGGGCGGAATAACAATTGTCTGCTCCTGGTCCTCCGGAGGACCTATAGCTGCAGGAATCATGCTAATCTGATAATATGTTGTAGTATCAGGGAAAATTCTTAAATCGATTACATTTACTGTGTAATAGTTAATTGCCTGAACCCTTAAGTTATAAGTAGTGAAATAGTATTCACCGCTTTCAAAGGGATTAAACCGGTCATATATTACCGGCAGGGTGATAAGGGGAACCCGGCCATTTGTATCAGTTACATGATGAATTATTTCGTCTTCCGCACCGCCCTCATCAAGTGTATAGACTGTTACCAATGCATCCTGTACCGGCAGTGCCCCTGATGCTGTAAAAACACTGACAGACAGGTAGCCCACTTCTTGCGGAGCTTCAGGAATTATAGGGGGTGGAGGGGCTTCTTCCCGGGGTGCTTGCACCAGAGAAAACATGTTGTTTCTATTTCGTTTCTTGTAAGTTCTACCATCGAATGGATAATATTTCAAAATATTCACACCTTTCTTTTTCATAACAAATAATATTATTATATGCATGTAAAAATAATTTGTTATATTTGCAAAGGGTTAATAAAATGATACAATAAAAGAAAGAGGAGGTATGTACAAAAATGATACTAATTACAGGCGGAACCGGCTACATCGGTTCACATACGGCAGTAAAGCTATTGGAAGAAAATGAAGAAATTATTATTCTGGACAATTTATACAATTCAAATGAAAATGTTATTGATAATATTGAAGCTATCACAAATAAAAGACCAAAATTTTATCAAAAAGACCTTCTTGATAAACAAGGACTAAAAGAAGTGTTCAAGGAAAACAGTATAGACTGTGTAATTCATTTTGCAGGCTTAAAGGCTGTGGGGGAATCTGTAGAAAAACCTCTTGTGTATTTTAACAACAATATTTCAGGCACCATAAATCTTCTTATGACTATGGAAGAATTCGGCTGCAGGAAAATAATATTCAGCTCTTCGGCTACAGTCTACGGTACTGGCCAAGCTATGCCCCTTAACGAAAACTCGCCTCTTGGAGTTACAAACCCGTACGGCAGAACAAAGCTTATTATTGAAGATATGCTGAAAGATTTGTATGCAGCGGATAATGACAAAGGCTTTGTCCTTCTCAGGTATTTCAATCCCATAGGAGCCCACAAAAGCGGCTTGATAGGCGAAGACCCCAATGGAATTCCAAATAATTTAATGCCCTATATATGCAAGGTGGCAAAGGGAGACCTGCCGGTCCTCAATGTCTTCGGCAATGATTATGGCACCATAGACGGTACGGGAGTCAGAGACTACATTCATGTTGAGGACCTGGCGGCAGGCCATGTGAAAGCATATCATAAAATCAGGACTGGTGCCGGCTTATATACATATAATCTGGGAAGGGGAAAGGGTTACAGCGTGCTCCAGGTTATTGATGCATTTGAAAAGGCGAATAATATAAAAATTAATTATACTATTGCTCCAAGAAGAGCAGGTGATGTTGCAGAAATTTATGCGGATACAAAAAAAGCAGAAACTGAGCTTGGATTCAAGGCTCAGTATAGTCTTTTTGATATGTGCAGGGATTCATGGAATTTTATTGCCACTTAATATTTTCAGGTTTTCTTAATGCCTGATGCTTTAGTATAGGGACATCGTATTTTTCTCCTAAGCCACGGACTACATCCTTATAGCATCCCTTTAATTTGTCGTGAAAAACAATTCCGTCAATTCCGCCTATTATGGCATCTACGCAGTTGGATGCCATTTCCAGGCCCTTTTCACCCTCATATTCACCCGAAACAAGCCACTGGTTTGCAATTATGTGGGATATGCCGAAGAATTCATTTTCATTCCAGGATGTATGGACTGCTTCTGCAAAATTCGGGTCAAAATGCACTCCTCCAACGCAAAGAAGATTATGAAGTTTTATATCATCATTATTATTATCAAATACATGAAGGAGGGAAAGGGCAAGAACTCTGCAGGCATCCAAATTCACCCAGCTTTCAGGCTCGCTGCCTACTTCTATATCTACTATGGGAACGGGATATTTCAATAGAAGCTCAGGGTCACCGATACCTTCATAAACCCCTGACCAATGGGTCGCTTCAGTTACCACTCTGAAATCCAAACCGATTTCTTCCCTTGATTTCTCCATAGCCCACATAATATTGTGCATGTACAAAGGATTTGCAGGTCCGTAACATCCTGAATTAACATCCCCTATACTATGTACGGTAATTACCTTTTCAAGTGCATTTACACCTTCATGCCATGTAACCATTCCTGCCATGTCAAAATCTGAAAAATATTTGTTCATATCAGGAAGATACCTGGGATAATCTCTGCATAGTGCTATTTCTGTAGGAACAAAATAAAATTCATTTTGCTTTTCGTCAGTATATTTATAGACTTCTTTACCGTCAAACATAAAGCCAGCCTTATTATCCAAGTATCCTTCTTTTTTTAGTATGTCCCAAACCAGGTAACTGACATAACCCCAATCCCGGTTATCGCAGATGTAATACACGGCTTTTTTAACTTTTGTCATTTCTTGTCACTCCCTTAAAACATTTTAATAAGTATTATACCACTTTTTTGGAAATTAACAACAAATTTTTGGGGACGGTTCTTTTTGTTTTGGGGACGGTTCTTTCCGTCTCAATATAACTTAATATGCTCAACAATACGGCAAGAGGATGGACTTAATAATCAGCCTCTCTCCAGTGCGGCAGGTCCCGTCCTGGTCATTTCCACAATTCCGTAAGGCTTTACCAATTCAAGGAATGCATTATTTTTAGCCTCGTCTCCTGTAATTACCACTATCAGGTTTTTGTTGTTTACGTCAGAAATTTGAGCTTTAAAAATATCAACTATTTGAATTATCTCAGATCTTTTTGTTCCCTCTGCACTGACTTTAATCATCATAAGCTCTTTTTGTACGGAGGACTTATCTGATATTATTGTAACTTTAATAACATTTATTAATTTATTAAGCTGCTTGGTTATTTGTTCAATATTGTATTCATCTTCAGTCACGGTTACAGTTATTCGAGATGTTTTGGGATCTTGGGTTTCAGCAACATTTAAACTGTCAATATTGTAACCCCTTCTTGTAAAAAGCCCGGCTACCTTGCTCAGTGTTCCTGCATAGTTTTCAACCAATACAGATATTATTTTTCTTTCATTGTTCATATCCTGCCTCCTAAATGGGGAACTGAGGGTATATCCGGGTCTACCACACATTCTAAAATAAAGGGGCTGTCATCTTTAAACATTTCTTTGACAGCATATTCAATTTCATCTATCCTTGTAATTTTCATTGAATCTATACTATATGCTTTTGCCAGCTGCATGAAATCCGGATTAAAATCCAAATCAGTTCCGTAATAAGAGCCGGCCCCGTATGCATTAAGCTGGAGTTCCCTGACCATGCCCAAATTGTTATTGTTAAGAATGAGAAATTTTACCCCTGCATTGAGAGACTTAGCTGTAGCAATATCTCCCAAAAGCATTTGAAATCCTCCGTCACCCATAGAGGCAACCACATTTGCATCAGGTCTGGCAATTTTTGCTCCAATAGCAGCAGGCAGAGAATAACCCATTGTTCCCAAGCCGCCGGTGGTTAGAAATTGTCTGTTATCATTAATATCCACGCTTAAGGCAGCCCATATTTGGTTTTTGCCTACATCTGCCGCCCAAATTCCATTTCTCCCCATACTTTTAGAAATTTTGTTTATTAATCTTTTAGGATTTATTCCGGAAGACTCTTTTTTATTAATTATGAATTCCGATTTTTTTTCATTAATTTCTGATAGCCATTCATCGGTATTTAAACTATAATCAAGGCTTAAGAGTTCATTTAATACTTCTTTTATATCCCCTACTACCGGAATCGCAGTTTCCTTATTTTTACCTATTTCAGCAGGGTCTATATCTATGTGAATTATATTTTGCTTACTCCCGTTTTTCATCATGGCAGTTGATCTGTCTGCAAAGCGGGCCCCGCATGCTATCAGCAGGTCAGCTTCATTCAAAATCTGATTAACATATGTGTAACCGTGTGAACCTATCAGTCCAACATTATATTTATTACCGGAATTAAAGCAGTCAACTCCCATTAAGGTATAGACAAGGGGTATTTTTGTTTTTTCGGACAGTTTTTTAAGTTCATCTGTTGCATTAGATGAACGAACACCGCCTCCTGCACAAATCAGAGGTTTTTTTGCATTATTGATCAGGTCTGCAACCTTTTTTATCTGTCTTGAATTTCCGTTTATTGTTGGTTTATAACCTCTGATATTTACTTCTTCAGGGTATTTAAAATCTATTGATGTTTCTTGGATATCCCTTGGGACATCAATTAAAACGGGACCATTTCTTCCGGTGGAGGCAATGTAGAATGCTTCCTTGATTATCCTTGGAAGATCGTCTGCGTCCTTAACTAAGTAGGAGTTTTTTGTGAATGAAAGGGTGGCACCTATTATATCAGCTTCTTGAAACATGTCTTTTCCTATGCAGGATGAATTTACTTGTCCTGTTATAACTAGCAAAGGAATTGAATCCATGTAAGCAGTAGCTATACCTGTTATTAAATTTGTTGCTCCGGGTCCGGAAGTCGCTATGCAGACTCCTGTTTTATCCAAGGCTCGCCCGTAGCCGCTTGCCATGTGAGCAGCCGATTGCTCCTGCCTGACTAAAATATGTTTGATGTTGGACTTCCTTAAAGATTCGTACAAAGGAAGAACTGCTCCTCCGGGATATCCAAATACGGTTGTTATATTTTCTGCTTCCAAACACTTTATTATTGCTTCTGCTGCTTTAATTCTCATTTTTGCACCTCTCTTATGCTATAAAATTTTTGGGGACGGTTCTTTTTGGTTTTTGGGGACGGTTCTTTTTGTTCTTGACAAAAGGGATGTTCAGGGGACAT
>CAZAYQ010000026.1:0-16404 GCA_964489345.1 uncultured Clostridia bacterium
ACAGCGAAAGAAACTACCTTCTTTATATGGCTCATAAGGCAGATGATGACAGATACTACTTGTTTGAATATCAGCTATATCCTGACCAGATTGGTATTTATGAAAGTGATACAATAGAAGTAAAGGCAAGAAAAATGTTTGATGCTTATTCAAGTACCGATATATCCTACGGCAGAAGCCCGGTGCCCGGGACTCTTGTATTAAACAATATATCCATGCAGGGAAGAACTCTTATTCTTGATTTTAATGAAGGGCTTTTAAATATTTACAAGGATAAAAACGACTTGAGACATATGATGGTAGAATCTTTTATCTATACCTTTACAACAATACCCGGAGTGGACAGCATAAAAATAACTGCGGGCAGCGGTGAAATATCTGATTTCATTGATGATATAGACACCGCTAAAGCTTTATACCCGCTTGAATTCATTAATCCTGAATCCCCTCTCTTTTGATTGGTGTATGTTTGAATACTGCCAAAAATGCTGACGTAACTATTATGCCTGCTGCTGATTGAACAGCGTTTCCGGGAATTTCACTTATAGTTGTTAAGAAATTTCCAACCATTAGAGAGCCTACAAGATAATACGCAAGCACCTGCCACACACTTCCTGTTACTGCACCTGCAGCCCATTTATACTTTATGGAAGAAGGAAGTTTTTCTATCATATATCCCATAATCAAAGCCATGACACCTTTTATAATAAATGTGGGCAATGCATAAAAGCTGTAGCCGCCGATTATATCCGCTAAGGCTGCACCTATGGCGCCTGCCCGGGCACCGTTTTTCCTGCCTATTAATATTACCGCAAGAAATATAAATCCGTCTCCCATGTGAGCGTACCCGCCCGAAACAGGCAGGGGCACCTTTATTATAAAGGTTGCAACACAGACTAATGCAGCAAATAAGGCTGTGTAGACCATCTCTTTAATTTTTTTGTCATCCATTATTTTCACCACCCAATATAATATAGCTGTCAGTTAATTATATTATACACTATTCTGTACCCTTTAAAAGATACAGATTGTAAATTTATCAAGGTGACAGATGAAAAAGTAAAAGAAATGCTGTGCACCCTCCTTTGACAATACATAACAAGCGTTACTCCAGCAGTTAACTCAAACCCGGCACCCTTGCGTCACACAAAATGATCTACTTACTGCTGCTTCCTTCCGGACCTGGCAGGGTTCATAGGTTTTTGTTGCGCAAGACCAAGTTATCAACGCTACTTACTAAAGGCAGGCCTCACAATGTAAGCCTCAGGGAGGGAATTCCACCTTGCTCTAGCGGATTGCAAGTACAGGGCACCGCTGCCTCCCCGTGTAGCACAGCATAAGAATAATAACATAATTAAAAAATTGTGTCAATGTTATAATTTGGTGTCAGCAGAAGGGATGTCACCGATTAATTCCAGGGTTTTTTCTTCTTCAAACTGTTTGGTGTACAAATTGTAATAATGACCTCTTTCAGCTATAAGGTCCTTGTGGGTCCCACTTTCAATAATTTTTCCGTCATTGACAACCAAAATAATATCAGCTTTTTTAATGGTGGAAAGTCTGTGGGCAATTATAAAGGAAGTTCTGCCTTTCAACAAGTATTCAATCCCTTTTTGAATAAGCTTTTCTGTATGTGTATCCACAGAAGATGTGGCTTCATCCAAAACAAATATTTTAGGATCTGCCAAGATTGCCCTAGCTATTGAAATAAGCTGTTTTTCCCCCGTAGAAAGCCTGTCTCCTCCCTCGCCTACATTGCTGTCATAACCCTTTTCCAATTTGTTGATTATTGTGTCAACCGAAACAATTTTTGCTGCTTCTATTATATCATCATCTGTTGCGTCAAGGTTTCCGTATCTTATGTTTTCCTTGATAGTTCCTGAAAACAAGTGAGGAGATTGGAGCACATAACCAATGTTGGAGTGGAGCCAAAGCTGGGACCTTTCCCTGTAATCCCTGCCGTCTATGAGTATTTGGCCTTCAGTAGGCTCGAAAAATCTGCATGCAAGATTTACAAGAGTGCTTTTTCCGGCACCTGTTTCGCCTACAATGGCAATCTTGCTGCCTGCAGGTATATGCAGATTGAAATTTTTTAAAATCTCCTCATTCCCGTCAGGATATTGAAAGCTTACATTTTTAAATTCAATTTCACCGGCTATTTCTTCCCAGTTTTCTCTTTTAGGATTGATAATATCTCCATATGTTTTCACTACATCTTCACTGTCCTTTATTAAGGGTTCCTTGTCCAAAAGGTCCGTAACCCTTTCAATATTTGCCTGGAGAGATATGACTTCAGCAAATGTCCTGGCCAATTGCTGAATAGGTTCAAATATGTTTATAGCATAAGAAAGAAAAGCAGAAAGAGTTCCTATTTGAATAATCCTGTCCATTGCTAATCTGCCGCCTCTTGCCAGGACCAAGGCTGTTAAAACCGAACCGAAGAATACAATTATAGGAATGTAAAGGGCATTTAATCCGGCTAATCTTACAGCCGTAAACTTCATTTCACTGCTTATATCACTGAATTCCAACAGGTTCTTATCCTCTATCACCAATGTCTTGGAAGTTTTTGCCCCTGTTATTCCTTCATTGAAGCTCCCTGTTATTTTGGAATTAACTTTTCTCAATTTTCTGCTGGCAGATAAAATTTTCTTTTGGAAATAAAAAGTAATAAGGGCCATTATGGGGATTACCATCCCTACAATAAAAGTAAGTTTTGCATTAAGCATAAACATAGCAGCAAAAGCACCTGTTACATAAGCAAAAGACCAAAATACATCAACCAATCCCCAAGCAATCATCATTCCTATTTTATTGGTATCGCTTAAGGTTCTTGCTAATATATAGCCCACGGGAGTTGTGTTGTAATATGACAATGAAAGGTTTTGAAGGTGTTCAAAGATTTCCCTTCTTAAATCCTTGCCTATATGCATTTCAACTTCTATTGCCAATCGGGCAAATATAGTTACGGATAGGGCCATGGTCACTAAAGCTCCGCCGTAAAGGACAGCAAAGCCATCTAGTCCTTCAAGGGTGTTTTTAACAATAAAATTATCCACAGCATATTTCTGAAACAAGGGAATGGATAAATCCATCAGGGCAGTGAGAAACATAAACAAAACGAGAGCTGTTAATTTTCTCCTGTAGGGTTTGAAAAATCTGCCTAATTTTAACCAAGGCCTTATGTGAAATGAGCTATAGCTTTCTTCCTCGTAATAATTCATTATAAGTCCTCCGATAGGTTCATCTGAGCATTGAATATGTCTTTATAAATACCATCCCTCTTTATTAGTTCCTCATGGCTTCCTGTATCAGATACCCGGCCCTTGTCCAGCACCAAAATTCTATCAGCTTCCATTAAAGTGGTTATGCGGTGGGATATTAATATAGTTGTTGAAGAGCCCTTTCTTTTTTTAAGGGAAGAACGGATTTTTGCATCTGTATCTGCATCAACTGCGGACAATGAATCATCAAACACCATAATAGGCGTGTTTTGAAGCAGCATTCTGGCTATTGCCACTCTTTGTTTTTGTCCTCCTGAAAGTGTTACTCCCCTTTCTCCTACAAGAGTTTCATAGCCTTTTGAAAACTCTTCTATTGCTTCATCAACCCGGGCTGTTGAAGCAGCTTCCTTGATTTCATCCATGGAAGCTTCCGACTTTGCTATTTTTATATTATCCTTAATTGTACGCGAAAATAAAAAGGGCTCTTGAAGTACCATTCCAATATTTTTTCTTAAATGTTCTCTTTTAATATTTTTAATGTCCACTCCGCCTATGGTAATGGTGCCATTATCATCATCCAGGTCATACAGGCGGGTTAATAGATGCATGAGGGTAGTTTTTCCGGAGCCGGTGCCGCCCAAAATTGCAAATGTGGTCCCTGCCTTTACTTTAAAGCTTACATTGTTTAAAACCGGCATATCCCCTTCATATATAAATGTAACATTTTTAAATTCAATATCCTTATAGATATCCGGGCTGCCTGAATCAGGGCTGTCAAGTTCTTCCGGCTCTTTAAGTATTTCACAGATTCTTTTCAAAGAAACCTTTGTTTTGCTAAGCTCAGATAAAATTCTTCCAAAACTTCGAAGAGGCCATGCAATCATTGCAGTATAAGAAGTAAATGCCAGAAATTCTCCCAATGTGATTACATCATTTACTGCAAAATAAGCGCCATAGATAACAATTGCCATAAGGAGGGTCCCTGTTACCAAATCGCCGATTCCCCAATAATAGCCCAGCTGATATCCAAGTTTAACCCAGAGGTCAGAAAAAATGCTGTTTCTTTGAGAAAACTTTTCTATTTCATATTTTTCACGGCCAAAGGCTCTTACAACACGGACTCCTGTCAGGTTTTCCTGAATTGCAGTAAAAAGCTGTCCTTCCGCTTCATCAGCAACCAGAAATTTTTTTGCCAGTATACCATAGAAAATTGTCGAATATAAAAGAACTACAGGTATAAATACCAATACTGCAAGAGTAAGCTTAACATTCATTGAAAACATTAAAATCAAAGATATTATAACCAGCATGATTGTTCTGAACATTTCAAGCAATTGGGTGCTTATAAAATTACGGACCACTTCCACATCGGATGTTGACCTTTGAATTATATCTCCGGTTTGATTTTTAACATGCCAGCTATAAGGCAGTTTTTGTATATGCTCAAAGAGTTTATCCCTTATGTTTTTTATAATTCCTTCAGTTCCCTTTGCAAGAGTAATTCTTCCTGTATAATCGCTGACTCCGGTGATAAGAGCTAAAACTAATACTGTAAGAGCAAGGAGCCATAGGTTTTCTTTTAAAAATTCCAGCCCGCCCATAGCATCTATCATATTTATTACAGGTCTTGCGTAGTCTAATAAAACATTATCAATTACATGGTCTGCCGTGAACCTTATAACTTGAGGCACAGCAAAACTTGCAGCAACCTTTAGTATGGTTGCTGCAGCAGATATATAGAAAAATTTTATAAATCCTTTTGATAGTGAGTGAAGAATTTTAAAATCAGATTGATTCCTCATAAAGGTGTCCTTTTAAGGTGCTATCTCTTAATAAAGCTTTCGAAATTATCGCTGTATCTTACCGTTTTATCACTGAAAATCCACATTGCTTCTGTATCAGGCAATGAATTTATAAATTCAAGACCTTCCTCAAAAGGCATGCAGAAAACAGCTGTCGATAAGGCATCCGCAACTCCTGAATCCTTGCAGATTATAGATACGGCAGTAAAATATCTTGCAGGATACATTGTGGCAGGGTCTATTATATGATTATATTTCTCTCCGTCAACAGTGTAGTATCTTTCATAATCACCGCTTGTTACCAAAGACCAGCCGTCAAGCTTAACTACTTCAAATACCTGCTTCTCAGCCCGGCTGTCAGGATTTTGGATTCCTACATTCCATGGCTCATTTGTAGTAATATTATTGTTTATGGCACGTACATTTCCTCCTACAGACAATAATGCGGAATACATTCCCTTTTCTTCTGCTGTTTTGCTTACCTGCTCGGTTGCATATCCCTTTGCTATGGCACCCACATCAAGACTCATAAGGGGGTCTTTTAAATAAACCGTAGAATTTTCTTCATCAATAATTATATCCTCAATATTAGTATGCAAGGAAGCGCTTCTTAAGTCTTCTTCCGGAGGAAGGACTGCATTTTTGGGGTCTTCTATTCCTTCTGTTCTGTATTCATGCCAGATTGTCAAAACTGCTCCATAGGCAATATTTGTTTTGCCCTTTGTTTCATCATGGAGCTCTTTTGAAAATTTAATCAGGTCGATTATTTTTTCATCTGCCTTGACAGGTTTTATTCCTGCATTATCGTTAATAGTTTTAATATTGTTTACACCCTCATAATCATTATAAATATCATAAAGCTGATGATATTCCTTTAAATTGTCATAAATAAACTGAGAATACCCTGTAAATTCTTTCTCGGTCTCTGCATATCCGACAATTCTTGTAATAGTATCAAAAAGCATAATAAATTCAGATTGATACTTTTTAAGCTCCTTTTCACCGCATCCAGTTAAGCTTATAAGTATTATTATTAACAATAATATTGAAATTGCTTTCTTAATCAAATTGCACCTCTTTTAAAAAACAAGGGGCAGAATCTGCCCCCTGATGTTGAATGTAAAATGTTACATGTTAG
This sequence comes from uncultured Clostridia bacterium, assembly GCA_964489345.1. Classification (GTDB taxonomy): domain Bacteria; phylum Bacillota; class Clostridia; order Tissierellales; family Sedimentibacteraceae; genus Sedimentibacter. The sequence goes on from CAZAYQ010000026.1 coordinate 6,165, forward strand.
AATTGTTATATGCTTTTTCGAAAATGCTTTGGAAGTCTTCTATTCCTACTGTAACAGATGATACTAAGTCTTCATCAGTAGCATAACCGCTTTCATCAACTGCTATACCTTTTATTCCTTCAACAGTCTTGCCTACAACATATGCTGCAAATGCATCTGCTTGTTCATACCATTCTTTGCCTATCGCGGAAGCTTTTTTCATTCCGTAATCTTCGCCCAGTTCAACCTTAGTTATAGGTGCAGCTGTCAGGTCTGTAGTAATTTTACCTTTTGCATCAAAGCTCACATTAGCTTGGGATGCATCTATTACAGAACTTGTAACTTTTCCGTCTGCATCGAATGTTGCAACTGAGTATGTTGAATATGCCTGAGCTAATCCTTCTCTGTCGGCTGTTGCATCTTTGGATTTAGAAATTGTAGTTGTAACTCCCAATCCTAATTTGTCAGAAACACCGGCTCCTAAATTCTGAGCATTAGCAGCAGCCTTTTCAATTGCTTCCTTATAAGGATTAATTTTGATTGTTACAGATGAAACTAAATCAACTTCAGTTGCAACACCTGATTCATCAACTGCAATAGCTTTAATTTCTTCAACAGTCTTGCCTGCTACATATTCAGCCAATGCATTTGCCTGCTCATACCATTCTTTATCAATAGTTGAAGCTTTACCCATGCCGTATTCTTCTTTAAGCTCTTGTTTAGTCTTAAACACAGTATTAAGGTCAGGCAGAATCTTGCCATCCTTACTAAATCCAATTTGAGTTTGAGCTGTATCTATTACAGTTTGCACTATTTTCCCTTCATTGTCAACAGTAACTGCAACAATTACTGAATCAGTTTGTGCTAATCCGTCTCTTTCACCTGCGTCCCTTGAATTCTCTATGGATGACACAACTGCCAATCCTGTTTTAACAGCACCTTCAGCTAATGGTTCCCCAGTTTTAGGTCCTTCTGTTTCCCCAACGGGTGTTTCAACCGGCTTATCCTGTGTACATGCTGTAAAAGCAAATATAGACATAGTCAAAATCAACACTATCGCTAATAATTTTTTCATTACTTTCCTCCATATTATTAATATATATAATCAGCTTTATGCTGTTTATAACATTTTTGAATTTTAACAACCCTGTCAGCTTTACGCTTAATAGCGTTGTTGTTTAATTCGGTACAATATTAACAAATTGTATCGAGTTAGTCAACATATTTTTTTAAAATTTTAAGATTTATGTTCAGCATTACTGAACCGTGTTCTGGATTATGCTGTTTTGTATAGGATTTGGTCTCCCGAAATCCTAAAAAATTATTATTTATATCCGATTCTCCTTGATATTTCATTTGCAGCTTCTTTAATTATATCAACAATTTCTTTTATTTTTTCTTCATTCATTCTAAAGGCAGGTCCTGTTGTGCTCAAGCTGAATCTGACTTTCCCGTCATGGTCAAATATTGGTGCAGCCACACATTTTAATCCTTCAACGTATTCTTCATTGTCTATTGTATACCCGCAATTTTTAATTTCAAACAGTCTTTTGATGAAGTCTTTTTTATTTGTTATTGTGTTTTTTGTATGCTGAGGAATTCTTTTAGGTAAATAATTTTTTATTTTATCCTTATTTTGATAACATATAATCATTTTTCCGTCAGCAGTTGTATAGGCCGGCAGTCTTGCTCCTATTGTAGTTGACGTTTTTATTGACTTGTTGCATTCTCTTTTTTCTATCCAGACAACGTCTGTTCCGTCAAGCATTGCCACATGCACAGTTTCTTCAATTTTTTCGCAAACTTCGTCAATTACAGGTACCGCTGCATTTCGTATATTCATTGAATTAATTACTAAATCACCAAAGCCTACAAATCTTATACCTAATTTGTACTTTTGGCTATCTTCATCCTGAGAGATGAACCCGTGGTACTTAAGGGTTGATATAATCCCATGAACTGTAGACTTGTTTAAATTTAATCTTTCAGAAATTTCCGTCAGCTTGAGCTCTTTGTTTTCTTCACTGAAACACTCAAGTATTTTTACTGCTCTGTCAATCGATTGAATTCTTGTTACATCTTTCATAATTAATTCTCCGAAATTATAGCATATGGTTTTATTAAAATCAATTTAAATAATTTATTAACAAATATATGTGGATAAAATAAGTGTTTAGTAAATCTTGTCATACTATGTCGCAAAAATATCAATATTAAGCTGTAAAATTCCTTAAAATATATTATGATAATATTATCATTGCCTATATTCTTTGTCAATCTATATACAAAATTGTAAAATAATACGTTTTAAAATCCTTTTAGAAAATTTTGTTATAGACATGTTATTACAAATAAGTTAAAATTATCTTATTAAACAAAAAGGAAGGAAATGAATATGACTAAGGAAAGAGCATGGGAATTGCTGAAAGAGTTCAATAAGGATGAATTTCATCTTCAGCATGCAGATACGGTAAGCTTCGTTATGGAATACTTTGCGGAAAAATTAGGCTTTGAAGATGAGAAGGAATTTTGGGGAATTGTAGGAATTTTGCATGATATTGACTTTGAAATGTTTCCTGATGAACATTGCGTAAAGATGCAGGAATTGCTGTCTCAAAAAGGTGTAGACCAAAAAATTATCAACTCAGCTGCAAGCCACGGATACGGAATGACAGATGTAACAGTAAAACCTGAACACACTATGGAAAAAGTACTTTTTGCAACTGATGAATTGACAGGCTTAATAGGTGCTGCAGCGTTGATGCGTCCTTCAAAGAGCACTTTGGATATGGAACTTAAGTCTTTGAGGAAAAAATTTAAAACAGTTAGCTTTGCTGCAGGCTGTTCAAGAGAAGCCATAAAAACAGGAGCTGAAATGCTTGGATGGGAATTGGATTATCTGCTGGATGAAACATTAAAGGCAATGCAGGAATACGAGAAAGCAAGAAATTATTAGAGGTATGGGGGCACCCCTCCCTATTTAGGGAAAGTCTCTGTTAGCAGGAGGAGTGTCCCCCAATCATGTCTCAGAAAAATGGGGTCAGGGCATATTTTTTCTTTAATTTGTTTCTTATATGAGTGTATGTTAAACAAGAAATTACCGTGACCGGTATTACTGTAAATGTGTAAAGAATTATTTTATTGCTAACGGATAAAGAGTTGTTTTCTGCATATAAAATCATAAGAGTCAAAACCAGCGGATGCATTAAATAAATATAATAGGAGCTTTGCCCGAAAACTTTAACAAGGGGGTAAATATCCTTTAATTTATCTTTTATCAATAAGCCTGTCAGGTATACATAAAACAATGATATGCTTGAAAACAGAAACCATACAAAGGTATATGCCGGAGAATCCAAATATGAAACGAGAACATAAATTATACTCATAATTATATATCCCAATATAATAAATAATTTGTTTCTCTTAATCCATGTATAAAACTTATCGTATTCCATTGTAATATAAATACCAAGCATATAGAATACCATATATTTTAAAAATAACCTGTCAGATAAATTAAATCTTATGAATTCAGCACACAAGCATGTTATTATTCCTGCAATTATCAGTATCGTTACCCGTCTTTTCGAATTTTTCAAAATAAAATAAAATATTGGTCCTGCAATATACATTTGAACAATAATTATTACAAAATAAAGGTGATAAGACATTGTTCCCTGTAAAAGGCTTTTTAAAAAAAATTTAATATCAAGAGTGTAATATCCCAAATATATATAAGCCATGTAGTAAATAAGGCACCAGACAAAATAAGCGATAAGTACCTTAGAAAGTCTTTTATAGAGAAATTCCATATACTTAAATTCACGGTTTTTGTAACCATAGCTGTAAAAGCTTGTTACTCCGCTTAAAAGGATAAAAACCGGGGTAGTAAATTTAATGCTTCTATTCAAAATAAGCATAAGCATATATGGAAAGCTGCCATAAATATACTCTTCAATTCCTGTTGCTGTAATATGAACTATCATAACTGCAAAGCATGCAATAAATCTTATATAGTCCAATTCATACAGCTTGTCTCTTTTATCAATAATTTGTTCTGCTGCTCCTGTGGGCATTTCATCACTCTTTTAGAATATTTTGATTATTCTATCATTTATGAGAGACAAATGCAAACCTTTTGAAAATTTATAAATATGTATTCACAAATATTATATTTACTCATTTCTCCATGTAGACGCTGCATGATAACGTCAATTTATAGACTTTTTTGCAATTTTATTAACTTTCTACGTTTTGGCGTATACGTTTAAACGAAAGTATGATATAATTACCACATTATACATTCATTGGGGGTGACATAGTGGTTGTAAAAGAAGCTGTAATAAACAGAATAAATGAAGTATGTGATGACAAGGGTATGGCAGTAAACAAGCTTGCAAACTTATCGGGCATTACACCATCTACAGTCTACAGTGTATTTAACAGTGATAGAAAAGATATAGGAATTGTGCTTATAAAAAAGATTTGTGACGGTCTTGAGATAACATTGGAAGAGTTCTTTTCATCAGACTTGTTCAGCTCTTTGGAACAAGAATTGGTTTAGCGAAAGGGAAGACAGAAGACACAGCTTAAAAAATGGCGGGGATAACCCGCCGTCTTACATTAGGTTAATATTATCGCTTCAGCTTAGATACTGCTCCTATATTGTTTCAAAAGATATATGTATTTTTGCTCAGCAGCTTCTACCTTATATATTGCATAGTCAACCAAATCAGGATGTGATACATTTTCAAAAATGTTTTTTGCATCCTCCCATTCTTTTTTAGCATTTTCAATATTTATAAACATTTCATCCTTTTCTGTATGCTTTTTTGATACAAAATTCTCTATGATACTTTTTAAACTGACTTTTCTTTGAATATCATTCATGGGAAAAACCTCCTATCCATAGTATTATAGACAGAAGGTTCCTATTTATTCCTGCAATTCCAAAATAATTTTATTGATTACAGATTATCTTTTTCAAGTTTTAACAGATATTCTTTTATTTCTATACCTCCGCCGTAGCCGACCAGTTTGCCGTTTTTACCTATTACCCTGTGGCAGGGAATAATAATGGAAATAGGATTGCGGTTGTTTGCCATTCCTACAGCCCTTGAAGCTTTTTCATTCCCCGCTGCAAGAGCAATGTCCTTATAGCTTACAGTCTCGCCGTAAGGGATATTCTTTAGAGCATTCCACACCTTATGCTGAAACTCTGTGCCGGATGGAGCCAGGGGCAAATCAAATGAGCTTCTTTCTCCCTTTAAATACTCCTCTATCTGCTTATGTGCTTCCTTGATAAAAGGAGTTTCCCTTACCGGAATATCATCTAATTTCTCATTTCCAAACAAGACGTGGGTGATAAAGCCGTCATTCTCTGCAATGCTTATTTTACCTATATCCGTATCATAATAAAATATACTTTTCATATTGACTTGTCCTCCTTAATTATCTGTTTTCCCCTTTAGTTTCTCGTATCTTATTATCAAATCTTCTCCTTTTTCCTTATAAGGTTTGACTTTTCCTTCCTTATAGTGTTTCCTGCAAAGAGGAATGTAGCTTTCATTTCCTCCGATAAAAATCTGCTCACCGGTATATACTACTTTGCCGCCAACAATGCGGGCATTAGCCAATGCTTTTTTACCGCACCAGCAAATGGTTTTAATTTCTTCTATTTTGTCTGCCAATGCAAAAAGCCAGTATGAGCCTTCGAATAATTCATTTCTGAAATCGGCTCTTAATCCATAGCACATAACAGGTATATTTAGCTCATCCACTACATCAGTAAGCTCTACTATATGGTGTTTTTTCAAAAACTGGCATTCATCAATTATAACTGCATCGACACCGAATAAATCATTATATTCATTTACAAGATCAAAAATATTCATATCTTCATTGACAGACACAGCCCTTCTGCTTAGTCCTATCCTTGAAACAACAATACCCTCTTCTGCAAACCTGTTATCCAGTGAAGATGTGAGTACCAGGGGATTTTGTCCTCTTTCCTCATAGTTAAATGCAACCTTTTGTACTTCTATGCTTTTCCCGGCACCCATAGTGCTGTATCTAAAATAAAGCTGGGCCATTGATTGATCTCCTTATAAATTTTGACAAAATTTTATATTATCATTCACTGTTTACATAAAATACATTATGTCCTCCTCACATATTGCCTAATTTACATAAGTATAATTATGTAATCACAATCCGCCTATTAATTATACTAAATCCAATTTCAAGTCGCCGTCTTTTATCCAGCCTGCTTTTCTTAATATATTACCTATAATAGGGGTAAGCACCACAGGAATTCCTAGGTAGAGTATTAGTATTCCAAGCCACACCTTCATTCCTCCGCCCATGGTATTCAATGTTTCAATTATTCCTACCAGGCCGCTGGTTCCCATACCTGCTCCTATGGGGCTGTTTTCCATTTGGAATAAAACCGTTGCCATGGGACCTGTAATAGCAGATACAATTACAGGGGGTATCCAGCATTTTGGATTTCTCACAAGATTCGGCACCTGCAGCATTGATGTTCCTAATCCTTGGGCAGCAACCCCTCCCCATCCGTTATCCCTGAAACTTAAAAATGCAAATCCAACCATATGGGCACAGCAGCCTGCGGTTGCCGCCCCTGCAGCTATACCTGAAAGGCCAAGCATCATGCAGAGGGCTGCACTGCTTATAGGCAGTGTCAATACTATGCCTACTACAACTGAAACCAATATACCCATTAAAAAAGGCCTCAAGGTTGTTGCATACATTATAAATTCACCGGTGGCAGTCATAAATGCACCTATTGCAGGTCCTACCAGAGAAGCAATTAAAACACCTGCAATAATCGTTACAGCCGGTGTAAGAATAATGTCTATTTTTGTTTCTTTTGAAATTAGCTTACCAAATTCAGCTCCCACCAAAGCGCCGCAAAAAGCACCTGCAGGTCCTCCCAGTACATTACCTGCTGTTCCTGTAATTGTAGAAGCAAATAAAACTAAAGGAGGAGCCTTTAATCCATAGGCAACAGCAACACCGATTGCAGCCCCTGTCATCTGAATGCAAATTGGATATACTGTTTCTGTTAAAAATAAAATACCAAACCTTTTTCCGATGGTATTCAAGATAGTCCCTATTAATAAAGATGCAAATAAACCGTAAGCCATCAGGCCTAAGGCTTCAATAAGGTATCTTTGAACAGAAATCTCTATATTCTTTTTTCTTAAAAAGTTTTTAAATTTTGATCCATTTTCAGGTTCGTCTTTTTTACTCATTTTTATCCCTCTACATTTCTCTTCTTCCTTCCATAGCTCTCATGAGAGTAACCTCATCGGCATATTCAATGTCTCCGCCTACAGGAATTCCATGGGCTATGCGGGTTACTTTTATCCCCATTGCTTTTATGAGGCGGGATATATATACTGCCGTTGCCTCTCCTTCAATTGTGGGATTTGTTGCTAAAATTACTTCTTTTACATCTGTATTAAGCCTTGTTATTAAATTTTTAATATTTATATCATCCGGTCCGACTCCGTCAAGGGGAGAAATTGTCCCGTGAAGGACATGATAGACACCCTTGTAGTCTTTGGTACGCTCCATAGCTGCAATATCTCTTACATCCTCAACAACACATATGGTTGATATGTCTCTCTTTGAAGAGCTGCATATGCTGCACAGGTCGCCTTCTGTCAAGTTTCCGCATGTTTGGCAGTGTTTTGTATGTTTTTTTGCATTGACTATTGCTTTTGTAAGCTCCGCAACATTGCTTTCTTTCATGTCTAAAATATGAAAGGCAAGGCGCTGAGCAGACTTTCTGCCTATCCCCGGAAGCTTTGCCAGTTCTTCTATAAGCTTTGTAACAGGCGCTGTGTAATGCTCCATCACATTAACCCCGGTATGTTTACTCCGCCTGTTATTTTTTTCATTTCGCTGTCAGTCATTTCATCAGCTTTTCTGAAAGCTTCATTAATGGATGCAACTATCATATCCTCAAGCATTTCAACATCGTCTTTGTCCAGAACTTCAGGATCTATTTTAAGTCCCAGCAGGTTTTTTTTGCCGTCTACCCTGACCGTAACTGCTCCTCCACCTGATGTTGCCTCCACTTCTCTTTGTTCAAGTTCTTTTTGCATATCCTCCATTTGTTTTTGCATTTTTTGAACCTGTTTCATCATAGTGTTCATATTTCCGCCCCCGGGCATACCCATGGGCCTTTTTCTGCCTTTTGCCATTTTTTAATCCTCCTGTTTGTATTCTACTATTTCTCCAAATTCATTTTTCAGTTCTTCATATACATCTTTAATAGTTGTTTTTACTTTTGTATGTTTTACTTCTTTTTTAGTTATAAACTCAACTTCACATTCTTCATTTAAAAATTGTTTTAAAATACCTTTAAATTCATTTTTATTTTTTGGAAGGTTTGCAGCATTAATATGGAAGGTATACTTGGGGTCAAATTCAAATACAGCTTTTTTATTTATGACTTCAATAAGACCGGACTCCCTTATAATAGCATGCAGACCTGCATTTCCTTTTCTTATTTCTTTAAGTATGGACTGCCACTCTTTTGTTATAATATTGAAAATTTCCTTGTCGCTTTTGTTTTCTTCTTTGTTTTTTAAAGTATTGTCTTTCACCGGTATTTCCGGTTTTTCTTTATTTGCTGTCTTTTTTGTCCTTTCAGTATTTTCTTTGTCTTCCCGCTCTTTATTTATACTTGCAGACTGATTTTTTCCTATTCTTTCTGTGTCCTCAGCATGAAATTTTCCATTCAGACTGCTTTCTATGTCCTCTATTCTTTTGACTAATTCATCCATGTTTACATAATTTACATTATGTAACATCTTTATAAGCTTTGCTTCTAAAAGGATTCTTGGGTTTAATGCTCTTTTGCATTCTGCCTGTGCTGTTGACAGGTCTTCTATTATGTAAACTATTTCATCAACCGTAATTTTTTTGTTTAATTCAAAAATTTCACTTGTTTCATCTTCAGATATTCTAATTAGATTGTCAGAAGAATTTGTTGTTTTTATTATAAGCATATTTCTGAAACAAATAATTAATTCATCAAGAAAAAATGCAAGCTCTTTACCGCTGCTTAAAATATCATCCACAAGAATCATAGTTTTTTCTATGTTCTTTTCAACAATTGCATCTGCTGCTTTCAAGACAGTCTGGTAATTTACGGTTCCCAATAAATTAATCACTGTTTCGTAATCAACTCTTGTATTGAAGGATATACACCTGTCCAATATACTTTGGGCATCTCTCATGGCGCCTTCTGAATTTGCTGCAATTAATTTCAAGGCTTTTTCTTCATACTCTACATCTAATTCACTGCAGATTTTTTTCATATTTTCTACTATAATATCAGAAGCTATTCTTTTTAAGTCAAATCTCTGGCACCTTGATAGTATTGTTGCCGGAATTTTGTGGGGCTCAGTAGTAGCCAGTATGAATAAAAGATGGTCAGGCGGTTCCTCCAGGGTTTTTAGGAGGGCATTAAATGCACCCTTTGACAGCATATGAACTTCATCTATTATGTATACCTTGTAGCGGCTTTTAACAGGCAGAAATTTTACCTTGTCCCTAAGCTCTCTTATATCTTCTACACCGTTATTTGATGCTGCATCCATTTCAATAACGTCCATATTGTTTTCATCCAAAATGCTAAGGCATATTTCACATTCATTGCATGGATTTCCTTCATGATTGTTCAGACAGTTAACAGCTCTTGCAAATATTTTGGCAGTAGATGTTTTTCCGGTACCTCTTATTCCGCTGAAAAGATAAGCATGGGCTGTATTATGTGCCATTATTTGATTTTTCAAGGTCCTTGTTACATGGTCCTGGCCTAAGACATCGTCAAATACTTTAGGACGGAATTTTCTATATATTGCTTGATGAGACATATACACCACCCTACCCCGATAATTTTTTTTATTATAGCATATTATATTTTATTTAACAACTTAAGTTTGTTGGTCTTCTTCTGCTTGATTTGCACCTTTGTTTACAAATACCTCCGTTTTGGGCTTTGCATATTTCTCCTTATAGGCTGCTAAAATCGTTTCTCCCAATTCGGAAGCAAGGACTGAAATAAAAATGATTGCAAATCCTGCTGCCATCTGCCCGGTAATTTTTTCTTTAAGAAACAATACTGCCAATAATGTTGCAAAAACCGATTCCAATGATATTATTATTGCCGCATGGGTGGCATTTGTATGCTTTTGGGTATTTAACTGCAGAGTATAACATA